>NZ_QZEG01000033.1:0-32452 GCF_009917605.1 Anaerotruncus sp. 1XD42-93
GCGTTTTTGAAGTTTTCATCATCCTCCCGCACCTCGGACGCATTGAGCATTTCCAGCAGGGTGGTCATGTTCTTTTCTTCCTCCGGCGCTTCATACCAGATGTAGGCGATCAGCGCCTGATAGTAGAGGGCTTCGGCTTTCGCCCAGAAATCTTCACCGCCCTTGCTGTCCTCGCCCTTGGTGTTCTCCATGATGCAGTTTACCAGCTTCAAAATGTCGTTCTCGCAGTAGATATAGCGGAATGGGTTGTACTTCATGGACTGCTTGAAGTCAATCGTATTGAGTATTTTTATCTCATACCCGCCGCGCTGAAGCATTTTCCCACATTCCAGAACGACCGTGCCTTTTGGGTCAGTCACGATATAGCTGGCGTTCATCTGCATGAGGTTGGGCTTAATGTGGAAGCGGGTCTTGCCGGAGCCGGAACCGCCGATTACCAGCACGTTTTTGTTGATGTTGTACTTGGGGATTTTGTTGCGCCCCACCATGACGCGCTCTGTCTGCGTCAGGAGAATGTTCTGGTCAAACTTGGGATTGACGAAAGGGCGTATATCGTCTGGGGTTCCCCAACGCGCCGAACCGTACTCAACCCCGTGGCGGTATTTCTTGGCATTTTTCGCCTTGAAATAGACCACAGCGCGGATAATGACCGCGCCGGCAGCGCCAAACAGCAGGTCGCGTGGATAGAAGCTGGGCAGCGGGTTTTTGGAAATCAACGTCCCCAGGCCCGATACCGCGCCCATTGCCTTTGTCACCATATCCGCGCCCTCTGCCAGCCGGTAGCCCTCCGCCACACGGTTGAAAAACCAGAAGATGAACAGATAAGGCAGGTTGGGGAGCAGGATTTTCTTTACATCAAATTTCAAAGTTCAACGCCCCCTTTCTCCCGGTTTTTGGCGGTATCCCGCGTCAGGTTCTTTGCAATCTCCTTGAAGTGGGAAAGCTGGCCTAACAGCGACGGCTTTTTCTGCGCGGAGCGGTTCAGGCTTTTCCCGGCATACTCGGCAAAGGCGGCGTTCAGCGCGTCCGCGTCCCTTGCCTTGAAAAAGACAAGGTATTTCCCCTGCGCCGGGTCTTTTTTCAGCGCAAAATCTACCCCGTATTTCCTCGCCACGCGCTCAAAGGACTTAATATTCTTGTCGGTGATTTCGATGTTCTGCACACCTGCGCCCTGGCTTACAAGCTGCTTTACGGTCTGCTTGCCGTGGTGTATTTGCGGGTTCCGGGCCTGCGCCAGATACTTCTGTATGGCCCATTTCAGCAGGCCGGCGGTCAGCCTGCCGCCCATTTTGCCGACCTTGATGGTGAGAGCCACTGATTTTTCGCGTACTTCGTCCTGCATGGTAAAACCTCCTCTCTTTGCAGGCTGGGACTAAACTGGTGTGCGCTAAGGCGGAACCAGCAGGCGGCGGAGCAGGTATTTCATGCACCGGCCTCCTTTCCGCCCCACTTGGTCAGCACCACGGACTCGCCGCTTGCCATGCCGCCCCAAAGCCTGCCAGCGGTTTCGGCAAATTCGGCAGGAGAAGCGCAGAGGTGGTCTGTCCCCAGCATCATAAACTCGCCGGGACTGGCGAAAAGGCTCTGAAACTCGGCTTGCTGGGCAGGGGAAAGGGAACAGAAGCCCTCCCCGTCTGAAAGCCCGCACAGCAGGAATGTACCGCTGATGCACTCGTTTACAAACGGATTGCAGCGGTTGGGCGGCAGTCCCTGACGGTTGGCGTCCTCGTTGTAAAGCAGCATGACCCGCTGGGGCAGGAAACAGCCCATCGCCAACTCCCCGCCGACAATCTGCGAAAAGGTTTCCAGCGAATACTCCACCCGCGCCGGCCTGGGCGCTCTGCCCGGTTCCACCACCAGAATGTTGATCTCATGTTCCATGCAAAAGTCCTCCTTTGGTTTGATTGATGTATTGCAAAGCGCCGGGCGGCTTAACCGTCCAGCAGCCCATGCGCCATATCGTGGCTGACAAGGGATGTGTAATATTGCCCCATCGTGACGGGGGCGTTGTAGAGCGCAGCCAGCGTATACGCCTTGATGTTGCCGATTTTGGCGGTGTTGCTTTTCAGGCTGTCCATGACATAGCCGATATGTTCACTGTTTAGCTTCAGGAACCGGCTTTTGACAGCCTCGGTGGGTATTTCCTGCCCGCAGATACGGACAGATTCCCGTGTGGAGCAGCAGATTTCAAGCATTAACTCCACGTAGCCGTCCAGCAAGTCCTTGTCCCAGGGGTTCCGTTCCAGAAGAATTTCATAGTCGATATTTTCTAAAATCAGTTCGCGGTAGCTTTCCATCTCATCCAATCCCATCCTGCGCGGAGCGCGTTTACCAGCAGGAGAAGAAACCACTAAGGGGGTAGGGGGTGGGATGGATAGATCAGTATCGCTTTTTTCAGTTTTATTTATATCAGTATTATTAGGAGCGGATATTCCGCACTCTTGACCGCTGGTTTTCAGGGGTGCAGACTGCGGTTTTTCAGCAGTCTTGACTGCGGCACTGGAAAGCGGTCTTGACTGCTGGTTTTCCGCAGTCTGAACCGGCGCGGAGGGTTCCGGCTCCAGAATGAAGTTCTTGACGTAAATCCGGGCGGGGTGTCCCTGGCCCTGCTTTTTCCGTTCCACAAGGCCGATGCCTTCCAATTCGCGGAACAGTTTCGTCGCCTTGTCCTTGCCGCAGTCCAGCATGGTCATGACTTCCTCCTGGGTGAAGTAGAGGAACACGCGCCCGTTATCGTCCAGCCAGCCATTGCGGGAAGACAGCCCCATGCGGTCAAGCAGCAGGCCGTACAGCACCTTTGCTTCCAGAGATATGCTCTTGTAGCGGCGGTCGGTCAATAGGATTTTCGGGATGCGGTAGAAGCTGTACTGGTCGGCTTCATTCCCGTAGTAGTAATTCAGATTCAAAGTTTCCGGCATTTTCAAAGCCTCCTGTCTAAATGAAAAAAGCCCCGGCGATCTGTGTCGTCGGAGCAAAGCGGCTATATAACAAAAAAGCCGCGCAGTAGCTGAGTGTTCGTCAGTTACTGTGCGGCTTGTGGTTTCGATATTCGGTTTTTTCGTGGTGTGTGCCAGAATAGGCCATCTTTTCTACATTTTTTGTCGGAGTTTTGACAGATAATCGGGCATTTTCCCTGTTTTTCTCGGTGTTTTCCTCTACGTCTATTCGTCTGGTCGTCAGACGATGAATTACAGGGGGAAAGCGGCAGTATCCAGACCCAGCGCATGATGCTTAGGCAGTATGCCACAGAGCATGGGCTGACCGTTGTAGACGAGTACATTGACGACGGATGGAGCGGGACAAATTTCGAGCGTCCAAGTTTCCAAAGGATGATTGATGACATCGAGGACGGGAAAATCAACTGCGTTGTCACAAAGGATTTATCCCGTCTGGGGAGAAACTATATCCTGACCGGTCAGTACACGGAAATCTATTTCCCCAGCAAGGGAGTACGCTACATTGCCATCAATGACAATGTGGACACCATCAACGGAGAAAGCGAGCTTGCCCCGTTCTTAAACATCCTAAATGAAATGCACGCCCGACAGACCAGCAAAAAGGTCAAGGCTGCCATGCGCACAAGATTTGCCAATGGCGCACACTATGGAGCCTATGCACCGCTGGGCTATGTAAAAGACCCGGACAAAAAAGGTCATCTTCTGATCGACCCGGAAACACGCTGGATTGTAGAGAAGATTTTTGACCTTGCTGTACACGGGCGTGGAGCCGCCAGCATTACACGGATTCTGGTGGAGGAAAAAGTACCTACCCCCGGCTGGCTGAACTATGAAAGATACGGGACTTTCGCCAATATCTACGCCGGTGCGCCCGCAGAAAAAGCCTATGCGTGGACGATAGCACAAGTCAAGAGCATTTTGAAAGAGGAAACTTACATCGGTCACAGCGTTCACAACAAGCAGAGCAACATTTCATTCAAGAACAAGAAAAAGGTGCGGAAGCCGCAGGAAGAATGGTATCGTGTGGAAAATACCCACGAAGCCATTATTTCCGAAGAAGTGTTCCAAAAAGTTCAGGAGCTGATTGCAAGCAGACGCAGGAAACGCAGAAACGGTACGACACAGATTTTCGCAGGATTGATAAAATGTGCAGACTGCGGATGGTCTTTAGCCTATGGGGAAAACAAGCAGAACAAAAACCCATACGGGTACTACCATTGCAGCAAAAACGGACAGGGATTACGCCAGTGTTCCATGCACTATATCCGCTATGATGTACTGTATGCCTATGTACTTGCAAGACTGCAATACTGGTCTATGCTGGCACAGAAAGACGAGGACAAGCTGCTGAAACGGCTGCTCAATGTCAGCGACAGGGAAAGAAACTCTGCGAAGAAAAAGCAGGCTGCGGAGCTGAAAAAGGCGGAAAAGCGTAAAGCCGAGGTTGACGGGTTGTTTGCTAAAATGTATGAGGACTGGTCTGCCGGACGCATAACCGAGTATAACTTCAATATGCTGTCCGAGAAGTACCAGAACGAGCAAAAGGAGCTTGAAACAAAAATAAGGCAGCTTCACGAAACGATGGAAGCCGCCGTACAGACCGCAGCGGATGCTGAAAAGTGGATTGCCCTGATGAAACAGTATGTCAACCCTGTGGAGCTGACCGCCGAACTTCTGAACACTCTAATTGAAAAAATAACCGTCCACGAAGCTGTCAAGGGCGAGGACGGAAGCCGTGAGCAGGAAGTAGAAATCTACTACCGCTTCATCGGCAAAATCGACTGACCTTTCTTTTTTACCCAACAATATCTTTAATTAAGGGAAACGGGGTCATCCCAACCTGAGAGCGGAAGTGCTGGATGAAGTGGCTCTGGGAGGAGTAGGACAGCATAACGGCGATCTCCACAAAGTCGTAATTGCTGAACCGGAGGAGGTTTTTCGCCATGTCGATCTTCCGCTGGCGGATGTACTCGCTCACCGAGATGCCCGTCTCCTGCTTGAAGATGCGGGACAGGTGGGTGGGGGAGATGTTAATGGACTTTGCCAGCTCGTTCACCGTGATCCTATCCATGATGTGGACGTAGATGTAGTCGATGGCCTCAGCCACCTGCTTGGAGGAGGCGATGTTTTTCCGCAGCTGCCGCATCCGGCATACGAAGTCCATTGCCATCTGGTCGTGGACATAGACGATCTCCGACATGTTGTTGCAGCAGTCCATCCTTCGGATATACTCGTCGCTGAGACCGAAGGCCTCCTCCAGAGGCATCCCGCCCTCCATGCAGAAGCGGGTGAGCATGGCGGCGGTGACCACAAAGTGGTAGCGCAGGTTGGTCACCGGGTTGTCGGAGAGCTTGCCCACCCCCTCCATGTTCTCAAAGGCCCCCCGGCTGCAATTTTCCTGCACCGCGTCAATGAGGCCCGCCGCCACCGAGCGGTAGAACAAAAATTCCTCCCCCGGCTCCCGGTGGCTGGTGGTTTCGCCCTCCTCCTCCAGAAGAACGGGCTGCCAGCTTGGCTGTCTGTCCATAGGGGCACCTCCCTGAAATTTTGGCACAAATATATCATAAATCTGACATTTTGGCAAGAGACAGTCTGGCGGTTTATCCGGAAAAGTCGGAGAAAAACTGTGATAGTCTCCAAATTCGGTCATGGATTTGATATTTGTTAATTGGTTTTTATATACAGCTGTTACCCGCCGGTCTATAATTTTTATTACACGGCAGCCCTGCGGGCTGCGCAAACTGAGATAGGAGGAGTGGAACATGAGAAAAAAGAAAATCCTGAGCCTGGCCCTGGCGTCCGTGACAGTCCTCGGGCTGCTGAGCGGCTGCGGAGGGGGCGGCGGCGGCCTGCTCAGCGGTGTGCAGGCCAGCGACGGCGGCAAGGTCCTGAACATCTATGTGTGGAACGAGGAGTTCCAGGGCAAGTTCAACGAGAATTACCCCCAGGTGGAACAGCTCTCGGACGACAAATCCATCGCCTATCTGAAGGACGGCACCGAGGTCCACTGGATTGTGAACCCCACCCAGGACGGCGTCTATCAGCAGAAGCTGGATGAGGCGCTGCTCAAGCAGGGCAGGGTGGCCGCCGACGACCGGATTGACATGTTCCTGGTGGAGGCGGACTACGCCCTGAAATATGTCGACCCGGAGGTCAATGTGGCACTCCCCATCTCCCAGCTGGGCATTACCGATGCGGATATTGCCAACCAGTACCGCTACACCCTGGAGGCTATGACCGGCTCCGACGGTGAGATCCGGGGATTGAGCTACCAGGCCACCCCCGGCATGCTGGTCTACCGCCGCTCCATCGCCAAGGCCGTCCTGGGCACCGACGACCCGGAGACCGTAGGCGCCGCCGTGGCCGACTGGGATAAGTTTTACGAGACGGCGGAGCAGATGAAGGCCGCCGGCTATTACATGTACTCCGGCCGGGCGGACACCGCCCGGGTGTATTCCAACAACGTCTCCGCCCCCTGGGTGAAGAACGACAAGACCGTGGTGGTGGACCCCAACATGATGAACTGGGTGGACCGCTCCATGGAGGACATTGAGAGCGGCATCAGCCACAACGTGCCGGGCCAGTGGAACGACGAGTGGAACAAGGACATGGGCCCTGACTCCAAGGTGTTCTGCTTCTTCCTCCCCGCCTGGGGTCTGGATGTGTGTATCGCCCCCAACGTGAAGGATACCGCCGCCGCCCAGGATTGGGCCGTCTGCCCCAGCCCCCAGAGCTTTTTCTGGGGCGGCACCTGGCTGGTGGCCGCCAACGGCACCGATAACGCCTCCCAGGTCAGGGATATCATGCTGACCATGACCGCCGACCGGGACCTTCTGCGCACCCTGGCCATGAACTACGGCGAGATGAGCAACGACCAGCCTCTGATGGAGGAGCTGGCTCAGTCTCCCGACTTCGGCATCGAGCTGCTGGGCGGACAGAACTACATCGGCGTGCTGTCCGATGTGGCGGCCACAGTGGACCTGTCCAACATCTCCTCCTATGACCAGGGCTGTGTGGAGGAGTTCCAAAACACCTTTGGCGATTACTTCAACGGCGTCATCAGCCTGGACAAGGCCAAGGACAACTTTGAGATGGCCATCACCGAGCGCTACCCCTGGCTGGTGGGCGGCGGCGTGCTTTGGCCGTAAACCGCTGTGAAAGGAGGACTTCTGATGAAAAACGAGAATCGAATCAAAAGCGTCAGCTATGCCAAATGGGGATATATTTTTATCCTCCCCTTCTTTTTAAGCTATGCCATCTTCTCGCTCATCCCGCTGGCGGACACCATCCGCAACAGCTTCTATGAGTACTACGCCTTCGGCCTGAAGACCGTGGGCCCCAACTGGACCGGGCTGTCCAACTACACCTCCCTGCTCTCCTCCGACCTGCCCAAGTACGCCTGGAACACCTTTGTCATGTGGATTCTGGGCTTTGTGCCCCAGATTATCGTGGCGCTGGTGCTGGCCTCCTGGTTTACTGACGCCCGGCTGAAAATCCGGGGCAAGCAGTTCTTCAAGGTGGTCATCTACCTGCCCAACCTGATTATGGCCTCCGCCTTCGCCATGCTGTTCTTCGCCCTGTTCTCCAACGCCGGACCTGTCAACAGCATCCTGCTGCGCATGGGTGTGGTGGGAGAGGCCATCCGGTTTATGGAGTCCACCCTGGGGGCCCGCACCCTGGTAGGGCTGATGAACTTCCTCATGTGGTTCGGCAACACCACCATTATGCTGATGGCGGCCATCATGGGCATCAATCCCTCCATCTTTGAGGCGGCGGAGCTGGACGGCTGCACCCACCTCCAGAAATTTTTTAAGATTACCCTGCCCCAGATCAAGCCCCTGCTGACCTACACCCTGATTACCTCCCTTATCGGCGGCCTGCAGATGTTCGACGTGCCCCAGATCCTCACCGGCGGCAAGGGCGCCCCTGACCGCACTACCATGACGCTGATTATGTACCTGAATAAACACCTCCAGGCCAAAAACTACGGCATCGCCGGCGCGCTGTCCGTCTTCCTGTTTATCATCAGCGCCATTCTCTGCTGGTTCGTCTTTAAGATGAACACCGACTCCGACCCGGACGGCTCCAAGTCCGCGGCCAAGCGCGCCAAGAAAGGGGGCAAAGCGCAATGAAGAACAAAAAATCCAGCGGACGGACCGTTCTGGCCCATGTGGTGCTGATTATCCTGGCGTTTCTGTGTCTGTTCTTCTTCTACATCCTGATTATCAATGCCACCCGCTCCCACGCGCAGCTTCAGCTGGGCTTCTCCGCGCTGCCTGGTTCCAGCCTGGTGACGAACTTTAAAAACGTCATCAACGACCCGGCTATCCCTATCCTCCGGGGCGTGCTGAACAGCCTGATTGTGTCCGGCTGCTGCGCCGCCATCGTAACCTACTTCTCCGCCCTGACGGCCTACGGCATCTACGCCTATGACTTCAGGCTGAAAAAAGCGGCCTTCACCTTCATCATGGCCATCCTGGTCATGCCCACTCAGGTGACGGCCCTGGGCTTCCTCCGCCTGATCACCAACATGGGTATGGACGACTCCCTGCTTCCCCTGATTATCCCCTCCATCGCCTCCCCCGCCGTGTTCTACTTCATGCACAGCTACATGCAGTCCTCCCTGCCCAAGGAGCTGATTGAGGCCGCCCGGATCGACGGGTCTCATGAGTTCGGCACCTTCAACCGCATTGTCCTGCCGATTATGAAGCCCGCCATTGCGGTGCAGGCTATCTTCACCTTCGTGGGCTCCTGGAACAACTACTTTATTCCCGCCCTGGTGATTACCTCCAAGAGCAAACAGACCCTGCCCATCATGATCGCCACCCTCCGGGGCGCGGACTACATGAACTTCGATATGGGCAAAATTTACATGATGATTACCATCGCCATTGTACCTATCATTGTTATTTACCTGCTCCTGTCCAAGTTTATTGTGGAGGGCGTCGCCCTGGGCGGCGTCAAGGAATAAATCAGAAAGCGCCGTCGGCCGACGGCGCTTTTTTCAAGGAGGATTTTTTATGGAAAAATGGATTCGCGCCCGCTATCAACCCAACCTGCCCCTGAACGGGAGCCAACGGGTGACAGCCAGCCCGGAGCATATCGCTCTGTCCCGCCGGGCTGCCCAGGAGGGGGCGGTGCTGCTGAAAAACGACGGAAATCTGCTCCCTCTGGCTCCCGATACCCGGGTGGCCCTGTTCGGCAAGGGCAGCTTCGACTATGTGAAGGGCGGCGGCGGCAGCGGGGATGTGACCGTGGCCTATATCAAAAATCTGTATGATGGCCTGAAAGAAGAGGGCGTATCCCTCTATGAGCCCCTGTCCGATTTTTACCGGGACTACGTGGAGAAGCGGTATGAGGCAGGGGACGTCCCCGGCCTGATGGCCGAGCCGGCGCTGCCCCAGGACCTGGTGGATTCTGCCCGGGAAAATGCGGACGTGGCCGTGATCGTCCTCAGCCGCTTCTCCGGGGAGGGCTGGGACCGGGAGCCGGTCTTTTATCAGGAGCCGGACTACCCCTGGCCCGACGAGCTGAATATGCCCCGAAAGGCCAAAGACATCTTTCCCAGGGGGGACTACTACCTCACCGGAGAAGAACAGCGCGTGGTAAACCAGGTCCGCGCCGCCTTTGACAAGGTGGCGGTGGTGCTCAATGTGGGCGGCGTGGTGGACGTCTCCTGGTTTTGGGAGGACGACCGCATCTCTTCTGCCCTCCTGGCCTACCAGGGGGGTATGGAAGGGGGCGCGGCCATTGCTGCCCTGCTCACCGGCAAGGCCAATCCCTGCGGCAAGCTGCCCGACACCTTTGCCCGGGATTTGTCCGACTACCCCTCCACGGAACACTTCCACGACTCCCCCCACTATGTGGACTACACCGAGGACATCTATGTGGGCTACCGTTACTTCGAGACCCTGCCGGGGGCGGCGGAGAAGGTCTGTTATCCCTTCGGCTTCGGCCTGTCTTACACCAGCTTCTCTCTGGAGGTCCTGAAGGCCGGGGAGGAAAACGGAACCGTACAGGTCCAGGTCCGGGTGCGCAACACCGGGGACCGGGCGGGAAAAGAAGTGATTCAGCTCTATTTCTGCCCGCCCAGGGGGCTGCTGCAAAAGCCCGTGCGGAATCTGGCGGCGTTCAGGAAAACCGGACTTCTGGCGCCCGGGGAGAGCGAGACGGTAGAGCTGACTTTCGCTGTGTCCGACATGGCCAGCTTTGACGACCTGGGGAAGATCGCCCCCTCCGCCTGGGTGCTGGAGAAGGGGCGGTATGCCCTGTATGTGGGAAATTCCGTTCGGGACGCTGTGGAGCTGGATTACGCCTGGGAGCAGGCGGAGACGGAAGTGCTTGTTCGGCTCAGCGCCAGCATGGCCCCCTCCCATCTGTCCAAGCGCCTGCTGGGGGACGGCAGCTATGAGGACCTGCCCGCCGCCCCGGCGGCGGATACGGTGGAAAATCTGTTCCAGCCCCTCACCACCGCCCAGGCGGAGGGGGTGGCTCCCGCCACGCCGGGGCGGGGACGCTATATGTTGGCCCAGCCTTACGCCCCAGGGGTACAGCCCCTGTCCGCTGTGGCGGAGGGCAGGCTGTCTCTGGATGAGTTTATGGCCCAGCTCAGCGACGGCGACCTCATTCACCTCTTGGGCGGCCAGCCCAATGTGGGGGTGTCCAACACCTTTGGCCTGGGCAACCTTCCGGAATACGGCGTGCCCAACCTGACCACCGCCGACGGCCCCGCCGGGCTGCGCATCCAGCCCGAGGTGGGGGTCTGCACCACCGCCTGGCCCTGCGCCACCTTGCTGGCCGCCTCCTGGGACCCGGAGCTGCCCGCCCAGGTGGGGGCCGCCGCCGCGGCGGCGGAGGTGAAGGAGAACAACATCTCTGTCTGGCTGGCTCCGGCGGTGAACATCCACCGCAGCCCCCTGTGCGGCCGGAATTTTGAGTACTGGTCCGAGGACCCCCTGCTCACCGGCAAGCTGGCCGGGGCCATGGTCCGGGGCATCCAGTCTCAGAATATCGCCGCCACCGTGAAGCACTTTGCCTGCAACAACAAGGAGACCAACCGGAAGTACAGCGACTCCCGCCTGTCCCAGCGGGCCCTGCGGGAGATTTACCTGAAGGCCTTTGAGATTATCGTCCGGGAGGAACAGCCCTGGGCCATTATGAGCTCCTACAATGTCATCAACGGCCAGCGGGCCTCGGAGAGCCGGGAGCTGCTCACCACCATCCTCCGAGAGGAGTGGGACTATGCCGGCCTGGTGATGTCCGACTGGTGGACCCGCGGAGAGCACTACAAGGAGCTCCTGGCAGGCAACGACCTGAAAATGGCCAACGGCTACCCGGAGCGGGTGGAGGAGGCCATAAAACTGGGGGCGATCAGCCGTGCCGATTTGGAAATCTGCGCCCGGAGAGTGTTGGGGTTGATTTTGAAAATTGATTGACTCCTTTTTGTCTACTGAAGTCCAATTTCCAATTCATTAAAGGTATATAAGGTACCTGAAAATCAGGGGCAGATCATGATCACGATCTGCTCCTGATTTTAGGTCTGCATTTTTGGAATTTCCACATTACGCATAGAAGTTGACACTGTTGGGTATCCCGACGAACATGTAGCAGTAGGTTATACCATCGTGCTGGGTTACTCCCACGCCGATGCAGTCACATCTGGGGTCAATTATTGTTTCGAAATGTCCAGGAGAGTTGATCCAGTTGTTGATGGTGCGTTGAGCGGCATCGGCAGTGCCGGTGAACACGGTGAGGTTGGACCCGAAGCCGTAGAGGTAGCCAGCGTCGACTGCGGCCCGGCTCTCCTCCGGAGCGTGATGCCAGGTGTAGCGCCGGTTGGAGCAGATCTGGGCGGCATTCATCAGGGCCTCGTTGATCGGCAGCTCTGACACTCCATTAGCCTTTCGGGTCTGGTTGATGAGCCGGATCGTCTCCTGCCGTATCTCCAGGTTGTCCGTCAGGCCGATGCTGTCTCCGCTGTCTGGGATTTCTGGCGTAGCAGGGGCAGCAGAGCTGACTGTCAGCGTTACACTCCCACGTTCCCCGGCGCTATTGGAGGCGGTGATTTCCGCAGTCCCCTCTGACTTGGCGATAGCCACCCAGAAGGTCAGCACCTGCTCGACCGCTATTGTGTCCGGGTCGCTGGAGGTGACGGTGTAGTCCGCACCGCTGGGGCCAATGATGAGGCCGCTGCGCTCTCCCACCTCCAAGGACTGCCCTTGTAGCTGCTCACCCGGACGGGGTCGTCAGGCGATTCCGCTGCCATTGTGGGGATTGTGAGAACGATAGCGAGGGTGGCCGCAGTCAGTGCGGCGGCAATGCGCTTTTTCATGCTGGTCATACTCTTTCCTCCTGTATTTCGTATTTTGTGGTGCTTTTGCAAGCAATACAATACTGGAATGGAGTCCGTAAGTCGAGTGATTTTCGAGAATAAAATGTAGAAATACAGAGGTGAAAAGCAAGCAAATTACACAGTCGACAGGACTTTAGGAAATCTGCTTATCATTGTAAACGGAGGTGCAATTCATCGTTTGATACCTCCCAAAAGTTGACAGTCGGTTTAAGACAGCTTGATTCAAATTTGACCACTTTCTTGGCCTGGAACAATATTGCTTCAGGACTGGAACTCCAAGCGCCGCAAGGGTTTCTGACCACATAATCAGCCACAGACAGACGTGGAATATACGGAAACCCTGTTTGTAAAAAGTGTCGGAAAGCAAATCTAATGGAATAAAAACAGCTATAAATAAGCGAAAAATATGTAAAAAATATTGCCATGGCAGTTGGTAAGGATGAGGTCATCGGTTCGAATCCGATTATCAGCTCCATGAAAATCCTCGTAATCAGCGGATTGCGAGGATTTTTTTATTTTTACAGCATGCCCGGATTTTTGTGCTTAGCGTCCAATTTAGCAATAGTTCGCTACAGGTCACACAGTTGAGCGGTCGAGGAGTCAATTCCTGGCCTCTTTTTTTCTGCCCTCTAAGAGCGTTTTTTCAGCATGTTCGGGGCCAACAAGATCATTGAATCGGCCAAAGGTTTGCATGGCTTTTGCCTGGGCCGACGCTATGGCATGGGCATAGATGTTGGCTGTGGTGCTGGCCTGGGCGTGATCCAGCTGCCGGGAAACCACCACCAGGGGAACGCCGTCGGCGATCATCAGGGAGGCGTAGGTGTGCCGGAGGCTATGCACTGTCACCTTCGGGCATACCTAGAGCAATCCTTAAAAATACTGAGAAAAGTTCATCGGTCTGGAAAACGCATAGCTGCGTTGTCGTCCTTGCTCTGCATTCCCCGGCCTCGCCTCCTTTTTCTCGTTACTTCCGAGAATCGCTCTAACTGGGCGATAAAGTTGCTGAACCATTGCGTCACACTGTCTGAGAATAAGGGGGCACCGGTATCGATGGTGAACACCCGTCCATCTTGATCTTCCCACGCATCCCCTACCTGCACCCTCTGTTTGTCCTGCCCTGCCTGGTGTTCCAGCAGCATCATAATTGCAGCTGTAGATAATAGGAGAGGGCGGGCAGATGTGGCCGTTTTTGGAGTGCCGACATAGATGCCTTTCTCAGGGAGATAGTTGGAGGTCTGCCGAATTTTGTAAAATCACCATTTATATTCATAGTTATGTCATATCGCACCAAGAGGCGTCTTCATAAATGTAATCTGTATTTCGATAGTTTATTTAGGGGTGGGAATGAAGTGGGAATAGCTAAATTTTTATTGACATTTTTTAAGTGAAATTAAGTCCCCAGGCAATTTCAAAATCCCGCTTAGAATCAACTTCTAAGCGGGATTGGCGGAGATGAAGGGATTTGAACCCTTGCGCCGGTTTCCCGACCTACTCCCTTAGCAGGGGAGCCCCTTCACCAACTTGGGTACATCTCCAAAAACACATTATAACTTATCTGTCAGAAGAAACGGTGGCGGAGAGAGTGGGATTCGAACCCACGGCTCTTGCGAGTCACTGGTTTTCAAGACCAGCTCCTTAAACCACTCGGACATCTCTCCCTTGGGTATCATACTACAGTCTCCACAAAAAGTCAAGCGTATTTTTGCAGCATTCCCAACAAATGGCGCTTATATGTGAAGCATCCTTCCAGACATCTGACAGCCACAGGGCAGGCTCAAGCCGGCTCCTGCCTTTGCGGCAGCCAGGACAGGATGGAGAGCTGGTCGCTGTCGATGAAGCTGTCCGCCATATAGGCGAACAAAATCTGGTTATACCGTGAAACATCCACCTGTTCAAGCAGGGAGGGGGAGATGGATGCTGTATCGACAAAAGTGACTTTGGGATAATGGACCAGCAGGAACGGAAGGTAACTCTGCATTGAGCGGTCCCCGAAGATCAGGAGCTGTCTGGTACTTTCCGCAGCATTGCCAACATCAATGGTCACAATCGGGGAAACACCGCCCAAGAGGACATCCTTCACATCCCCAAGTACCTCCCGGAACTGCGGATAGAGGGTATAATACCTGCGGGAACGGCCGTCGTTTTCGTAGTGGGTCACGGTGTAATAACGCCAATATTTAGACATCGAATAGGCTGATATGCGGTCGGGCGGGATTTCCCGGTAGGGGGAACGTGCATAAAGGTCCCCGTAATAGTTGTAGTCGAGATGCTCCACACTGAATTCATGGATGCCGCGCGGCTTCAGGCCGAGTTTTTGAGCAGCTACCGCATAGATATAGTACCCTCCCAATCCGGTGGTTGTGTTATCGGTGCGGTAGTAAATATATTCTTCCTGGTGGTTGCGCAGGGTCGGATAGACATCGATCGGGGTGAGATATCCGGATACACGGCGGTAGACGTCATCCAGAAGCTGCTGTTTCTGGTTATAAAGCGGCGCAACGGTATCATAAGGTACCTTGCTCTGCTGAACCGCACAGGCGGTCGGGATCAGCATGACATAACTGTTGCGCTGGAACTGTTCAACAAAATCGAGCATTCTGGTGATATTGGCGTTGACGATTGCCTGGCTTTTGAGCTGCACGTCCAGCATCAGCATATCTTCCGAGATAAATACACCGTTCTGCTGCTTGTTGCCGCCCGCATATTTTAGGGAAATTTGGAGCCGGCGCAAAAAGTCTGCACCCGGCAGGCACGCCTTCATGGCTGATTCCATCTGTTGGAAAGGCTGATCCTGGGAGCCGAGCGCATCAAGCAGCGCGCTCCCATCCCCGCCCTGCAAAAGCAGGACAGGCACCAGAAAAAGCGCGGCCAAAAATGCAATCCCGTTGTACCGGCGCAGTTTCACCCGGATTCCTCCTTTCCAAAATCAAAGCATAAATGCGGTGGTAACGACCAGCAGTATCAGCGTCAGCAGTGTGGAGACCATCTCCCATATCTGCGGGGATGTCCTGCGGAAAAAGCCTGCCGCGACCCTCCCCATTCCGCTGGCGCAAAAGACGGCTACCAGCAGAAGCAGGTAGTTTGAGTTGAGCAGATAGAGCACCTCGTTGCTGAGAAAGTCCGCCCCGCTCAACCCGAACATGACCCGCAGGTAATCAACCGACTGTTTGAGGGAGCTCCCCGCAAACAGGACGAACGAGACCTGCACCGCAATGGTACAGCCGATCCAGCGCAGGACTGGCGGGATTGCCTCAGCAATCCGGCGGAGCAGGAATTTTTCGCAAAGGACAAGCGCGGAAAAATACAACCCCCAGACCACCATGTTGAGCCGGATGCCGTACCATAGCCCGATCAGGATCGAAAGCAGCAGGATATTAAAGATGCCCGAAAGGGTCCCCCCCTGCGGTGCGCCAAAGGCGGTATAAACATATTTGCGCATGAACCGGTTGACTGTGATATTAAACCGGGAAAAAAAGTCGTTGATGCTGATCGACCGGAACGGGTCCCGGAAATTTTCGGGCAGGTCGAGTCCGAAGATCAGCCCCAGCCCCCGCGCCATGTCGCAAAGCCCGGAGAGCAGAAAGCAGATTGACAGTGAAAGGCAGGCAACCATCATCCAGACGTGCAGGACAGCCGCGTTGTAATAGTGTACCTCGTGCAGGCGGACATAAATCTGATAGATGCCGTCCCCAAGGATCACTTTTTTTGCCAGCCCCTGCACAAACACCCGCCCGCCCCGCCCGATCCGCTCGAGCGACATCCGCATCCGGTGGGCCTGTGGGACCGTCCTGCCGTAGTAGACAAGCGGACCAGCATAGAGCCTGGGGAAAAAGCCCATCACCAGTGCAAACGATACCAGGCTGCGTTCGGAGGCAACATATCCATAATAGCAGTCTGCCAGATATCCTGCGCCGGTCAGACAGACCACGCCCAAACCCAGTGGGACATGCAGGCCATAGAGCTGCTCCAGAACCCCATAGAGGACGAACAAGGCCAGATTTGCGCCTGCGGAAACAGCGGCAACGGCTGTGCGCAGGCGGGGAATCCCTTCGCATCGTCCAAGCAGGCGCGCTGTCAGGTAGTCGGCCAGGATGACCGCAGCGATCAGCAGGACCCGTTCGTGTTCGATAGAGGCATAACAGAAAGCAGACAGGGTGACCACAGCCCATGCCCTTGCACGCGGCGGCAGAAACAGGCAGACCGCCACGGAGACCGGCAGCAACAGATAGAGGAATGTCAGGCTGTAAAGATGCATCGCGCGGCCTCCTTTCTTCTGCATTTTGGTTCGGAAAACTGTGGTTTACAGCGGAAACTGCTGCCTTGGGAAATCTGGAAAAATGAGGTTCTATGCGCAGGCGGGTCTTAGAACCTGTTCGGTATTTCTTTCTGCAAGGGGGCTTTTTCACTTGCAAAAAGCCCCCTCTTGCCGCTTCGCGGCAATTCACCCGAAAAACTGCCGCCGCAGCGGCGTGCATAGGCCAACCGACGCAAAGCGTCGGCTCTTAGGCCGGAGCGAAGCTTCACAGGAGAATGCGTTCCGCGCTCATCTCGCGCTAAGAGCCCGCCTTCGGCGGGTTGCGCTCGAAACACTTCGCTGCGGCTCGCAGTGCGGAGCGCGTCAGGGGCTCTGCCCCTTGACCCCGCAATTTTTTGGAAAAAATTGAGAAAAACTTTAGATGCCGAATAGGTTCTTAAAGGGACTCCACCAGATGCAAAAACTCCTCATAGGTATAGAGTGTGTTAACCGTTTTGAGCAGGGCCTTGGTACCCATCCGGGCGGGCAGCCGCAGCTTTTTCAACAGCTTCTGCCGAACCGCAAAGCTGTTTTCACCGCCGGAAATCCCCCATTCCACCAGGTCTGCCTGTGTGATTTGGGTTTCCCCTGTAGCCGCTTGATCGGATGCGCCCTGCTCCGCTGTTTCCGGAGTGATGCCCGCTCTGGCGAACGCCTCGAGCAGCAGTTTTGTAGGCACCCCTTCCACACCCAGTTTTCCCTCTGCCGAGGGCCGGTTTTTCCGCCGTTCTTTGCCGAACAGGTCGGGGATGTAAACATGCGTGATCCGTTCGGGCGGGACTGCGCCGGAAAGATAGCCGCGGATTCGAAATCCCGCTGCATCCGAATCGGTCAGCAGGATGATCCCGTCCTTTTCCGCCAGCATCCGGATGGTATGGAGCTTGCGTTTGTCCCGGAAAATGTCAAACCCATCGGTCGTCAGGATATTTGCGTCGATCAGTGAGCTGAGTCTGGCCTTATCGTACCGTCCTTCGACGATGACCGTCTGTTTCAGGCGTATCATCCGGTTCCCTCCCGTCTATGCCGGGGCACTGTCCCCCAGCCCTGTGATTTCAAAAAACAACAAGAACTTGAAAACAGGAAACGGGCCCTTACCGTCTCCCGGTGATCAAAAACAGCTGTGTGACCGTCTGTTCAAGGATCACGCGGTCGTTCGCGCCGGTACTTTTGAGCCGCAGGTCGGCCCGGGCGAGCAGGTCAAGCATCTGCCCGAGCTGGGGGGCGGAGTAATCCCCGCTGTCCGACATCGCATTGCGCACCACGAATGCGCGGTTTTTGGCATAACCGAGGTCGGCTGCTGCCTGCGCGGCAGGGACGCCCGCCTGTCGTGCGGCAAATCCGCGGTAGAGGTCGGTAAACCCGCCCGCCAGGACGGTCAGGACCTTGGCTGCCGGCTCCCGCAGATAAAGAAGCTGGTCGATCAGCTCCATTGCGCGGGAAAAGCTGCCGCGTGAGATTGCCTTGGAAAGGTCGTAGACCCGCGCCTGAATCACTGCGGTGACCACTGCGTCCACATCCTCGCGCGAAATCCCCCCGCTGCCCACATAGGCACAGACCTTGTCCAGCTCGGTTGCAAGGGTCATCATGTCATCGGTGCACCGTTCGATCAGGTAGCTTCCCACCTCGCTCGAAAGTTCGCACCCGTTTTTCTGGGCGCGGTCCCGCAGAAACCGCAGGGTATCGCTGTTCCTGCGCGCACCCAGCTCAATCACGCCGCCCGCCTTGTCGCACGCTTTCACCAGCTTGGCTAGGCGCTCTTTTTTGGAAGGCGGGTGCTTGACTGCCACCACCACACAGGTGGTTTGGGGCGGATCGGAAAGCACAGTACAAAGCTCGTCAAAGGTGCTGGAATCCAGTTTGTCCGGCTCGAGATCGAGGGTGACACATCGTCCCCCGGAGAGGAACGGGAGGGACTCCACCGCATCGTAAAACGCCTGCATATCCAGTTCGCTGGTCTCAAACCGATGCAGATTGAAGCTGTCAAACGAGCCGTCGAGCGCTTTTTTCACAAGCAGCTTTTCGTAAAGGCTGATCAGATAGGGCTGGGAGCCGTAGAGCAGATAAACCCGGTGCTGCTCCTCCCGTTTGACATGCTTGCTGAAGTCGCTTTCGAGGGTATATTTCATCCTTCCACCACCTGTAAACATCTATTTTGAATCAAAACACCCCGTTTTTTGTGGGTGAATTGGCCGGAAAAGAGCGGGCATTTTAGGGATCCGACGGGAGCCGCAGCGTGACAACCCTGCTGGAAAAATACCGGTCGTCAACTGCGGCTTCATAGCCGGGCGCAAAAATCCAGTCGTTGCGCCCATTGACCAGCAGGTGCGCTGCCGCCGGATCCTGGTCGAATGTCTTGACCAGCCGCAGTCCATCGATATCCACCGTGACATGCCGCGCGGACTGCCGGTCGGCATAGAACCAGACCCGTCCGAACAGTTCGGCTTCAAAGCCGTAACAGCGCTCGAGTGAAAATGCAGCCTCGACCGGGAACCGTTTGGCCAGCGCCTTCATTGGACTCCCGTCCAGCCCGTCCTCCGACTCGGCCACGAGCAGGGTGATCCGGTCTACCCCGCAGGATACGAAAAAATCCGTCAGGTTCTGCACATCCGTGTCGGAGGCCGGCGCACCGATCACCGCGCCCTGCCTGCCATAGGCAAACGCGAGCGTAGTCCCGTTTTCGGCAGCAGCGATCCGCATACTGTCGCCCCAGACCGCGCGGCCGGAAACCTTGCCTGCCAGCAGGCAGAGCGCAAGCAGTGCCGATGCATAACGCACCTGTGGTTTGGAGACATGGAGCACCCAGAGCAGAACCAGCACCGCAGCGGAACCGGAGAGCCAGAGAATCATGCCGCGGTCCCGCACTGGGACGGACGCGAACGGCAGGGACGCCCACCATTCGACCATGCGGCTGACCTGCCGCATCAGTGTCCCGGCGGCTAGGCCCAAAACCCGGGCTGCGGTATAAAATGGCGGAAAGCAGCCAAGCAGCGCGGCGGTCAGCCCGCATCCCAGCAGAAAAGGGAATATCGGGGCCAGAATCAGGTTCACCGCCGGGGAAACCAGCGAAAGCTCTCCAAATTCCCGGCAGAGAAGCGGCTGGGTGAATACCCCAGCACAGAAGGTGACACTGACCATCCCAGGCAGTTTCCCGCCGCAAAATCCCAGCAGCCTGTCGATCCACCGTTCAAACGGCCGGGAAAGGGCGCATATCCCCATGGTCGAAAGATAGGAAAGTTGAAGGCTGAGGCTGTAGGCGGCATATGGATTGCAAAACAGGAGCACCACCAGAGCAAACCCGAGTGAATTGAGCGCATCCGAATCCCGCCCGAGCAGGTCCGCACTCAACCAGACCAGCAGCATGAGTCCCGCGCGGTTGATCGACGGGGAAAACCCTCCCAATCCCATAAAAACGACCGTTCCCAGCATCTGTACCAGGCGGCACTGCCGCCGGGAAACCGGCAGGCCGCGCAGAAAAACCGATAACAGGCCGTTAAAGACCGAAAGATGCAGCCCCGAGGCTGCCAGCAGATGTGCGGCTCCCACCCGGGCATACTGCCGCCGCAGCGCGGGCAGAATCCCCGACCGGATGCCAAACAGGATTCCGGAAAGCAGGCTTCCTTCCCCGTTTGGCAGCATCTGGTTCAGGGAGAGGCTGAGACGTTCCCTGAGTTGGGCAAACCGGACCCGCGGATCCCGGCTGTTTGTCCCGGTGACCAGGACTTCCCCCACGAACAGGCCGGTGAATCGGATATCCGACGCATAGAGTGTTGTCCGGTCGTCGCCAAGGCAGTCAAGCTCTATCATACATTTTACCACATCGCCAAGTTCTACATCAAGTGGTGTGAATCCGGTCACGCGAATTTGTTCGCCTGCTATCGCTTCCGGGCTCCCTTCCGAAAGTACCCGCAAAGTCCAGCGCAGGCTGTTCCGGAAGCGTTCCCGGCCGGTCACCAGCGCACAGAGTTCCACCGTGTGCCCCTCGTAGACCTGTACGGGGGAGAGCTGGGCCTGGTCGTAAACCAGCCGAAAGCAGACACAACCACAAAAAGCCGCTGCTGTGGCATATAGCCACAGTGGCGGCTTTTCGATGAAAATGACAACGGCAGCCAGAACCGCGCCTGAGAGTGCGGTCAGCACCTGGTTCCATCCGGCCCACTCGATCAGCAAAGCGGTCGCGAACCAGACAATACCGGCAATATGAAAAAAGCGGTTCATTCTTTCGGATAAGCCTGTTTGACATTGGTCCTGCCGGTCAGATAGTCCAAGCTGACCGAATGAAAATCAGCCAGTTTCATCAATGCTTCGATCGGTACGTTGACCTTGCCCAGTTCATAACCTGAATAGGTGCTTTGGTCGATTCCTAAATACCCTGCAATTGCGGACTGGTTCAAGTCCTTGTCTTCACGCAGGTCTCTGATACGGCGAAACAGCATCCATTAGTCACCCCTTGAACGATCAAAATTGATATGGTTAAAACTGAAAAACAATCGCTTGCTTTTCAGTGACGGACAAAGGCTCGCCAGCACGCAAAGCGTGCCTGATGATTCTGTAACCCAAAGCAAGCCCGCTGATAACAGCCGCCTGCGAAACGGCCGCCGCAGGCCTGAAAAGAACCATTCTGATTCTTTTCGACTGCTTCGGGGATACGGCAGCACCTGATGGACTGCCGAAACGGTTGGGTCCTTAGAGTGCGGAGCGTTGGTAGAGGCCGGACATCCGCTCGATTTTTTCCGCAAGCGCGGGGGTCAGACGCCCTCCTTCCAGCCGGAATTGCCAGTTGCCGGTTCCGACCGACGGGGTGTTCATCCGCGCCTCTCCCCCGAGTGCGAGGAAATCCTGGATCGGTGCGATCGCCAGGTCGGCCACGCTTGACCAGACTGCACGCAGCAGCCCCCAGTTCAGCCCTTCCCGCTCGTTCAGGCAGATATAGTCAGCCGCATGGCGGCGGTCATGCGGGGAAAGCGCGGTTGCCCACCAATGCATAAGCGTGTCGTTGTCGTGCGTACCGGTATAGACCACGCAGTTCTTTTTGTGGTTGTGGGGGAGGTAGGCGTTATCCCAGTTGGAATCGAACGCGAACTGGAGGACCTTCATCCCCGGGAACCCGCTCTGCTCGAGCAGGCGGTAAACATCCGCATCCAAGTCCCCAAGGTCCTCCGCAATGATGCTGCATTCCCCCAGGGCATCCTTCAGCGTGTCGAACAGCTCGAGCCGCGGCCCTTTTTCCCAGTGGCCGCCGGTCGCGTCCTCGTCCCCGAACGGGATCGCATAGTATCCCGAAAATGCCCGGAAATGGTCGATCCGTACTGTGTCAAAAAAGGTGGTCGCAGCCCGCACCCGCTCGATCCACCACGCATACCCTTCCTGCCGGTGGGCATCCCAGTCATAGAGCGGGTTGCCCCAGAGCTGCCCCTGCGGTGCAAAATAGTCGGGCGGCACCCCTGCCACATGGGTGGGGCGCAGCTCTTCATCCAGCTGGAACAGGCGCGGGTTCGCCCAGACATCGGCGCTGTCCATCGCAACATAGATCGGCACATCCCCGATGATCTGCACCCCGTGTCGGTTCGCATACCGTTTGACCGCGAACCACTGGTTATAAAACTGGTATTGCAGATAAATCCAGAACAAAATATCATCGGCCATCCTGGAGCGGTATTCTGCGAGCGCTTCCGGCTCACGCAGCCGGATTTCTGCGGGCCAGCAGTCCCACGAGCACCCGTTCAGGCTGGTTTTCACCGCCATAAACAGGGCGTAATCCTCGACCCATGCGGCGTGCTTTTTCCGGAACGCGGCGATCTCGTCTGCGTCCCGCGCAATTCCTCTGCAAAACGCCTTGTGCAGGACCGCAAACCGGTTGTTGTAGAGCTTCTCGTAATCGGTTCTGCGGGGGTCTGTCCCCCAGTCGATCCCCTGATATTCGTTTTTTTCGAGCAGGCCTTCCGCTTCGAGCAGGTCGAGGTCGATGAAATAGGGGTTCCCTGCAAAGGTCGAAAACGACTGGTACGGGCTGTCTCCAAAGCTGGTCGGCCCGAGCGGGAGTACCTGCCAGCAGCGCTGCCCTGCCCGTTCAAGGAAGTCAACAAACTCGAAAGCCGCCTGCCCGAATGTTCCGATCCCGTGTGGGGAGGGCAGGGAGGAAATATGCATCAGGATGCCGCTTGCGCGCATGGACATCTACCTCCATCGGCTTTTTTTCAGGCTTACCTGCCACAAAACAGCGGCGGGCTCCCCTCAAAACAGCCATAAAGATCACATAA
Source organism: Anaerotruncus sp. 1XD42-93 (assembly GCF_009917605.1). Classification (NCBI taxonomy): domain Bacteria; kingdom Bacillati; phylum Bacillota; class Clostridia; order Eubacteriales; family Oscillospiraceae; genus Anaerotruncus; species Anaerotruncus sp. 1XD42-93. Next base: position 22,861 of record NZ_QZEG01000033.1, read on the forward strand.
GTTCATATTTATTTTTAACTTTATCACAAATTCTTTGTGAATGCAAGCCAGCTATTGATATACCCGGGTAATTTTCCTGTATCCTGCCGCTTTTCTCCGAAAATCTTTGTGGATTCTTGACCCTAGCCATGCATAGTTGGGTCTGCTATAATAAAAAAGTGCAAAAAGGACATCATTTTGAGAAAAAAGAGGAGCGTCTGTATGAGCAAAAGAATCATCGCGATTGACGAGCGGCCACCAGCTGGGCTGTTCCTTCCCCTGAGCCTTCAACATATGTTTGCCATGTTTGGTGCCTCGGTGCTGGTGCCAATCCTGTTCGGCATCAATTCCTCAATCGTACTGTTCATGAACGGTTTCGGCACCCTGCTGTTTATTGTCATCACCAAGGGACGCGCCCCCGCTTACCTCGGTTCCTCATTCGCGTTCATTGCGCCCACCCTCTACCTGCTCCAGAACCATCCGGACGGCTTCCGCGCCGCGCAGGGCGGCTATGTGGCGGTTGGATTTGCCGGGTGTATCATTGCATTTATCATCTACAAATGCGGCACCAACTGGATCGACATTGTGCTCCCGCCGGCAGCGATGGGACCGGTGGTCGCGCTGATCGGCCTCGAACTTTCGGGAACTGCGGCTTCCAATGCGGGACTGGTCGGTGTTGAACAGATTGACCCGCGTGCACTGGCCGTCTTTCTGGTCACGCTGGGGTTTGCGGTGTTCGGGCAGGTGCTCTTCCGCGGGTTCCTCGGGGTGATCCCGATCCTGATCGCGATCATTGCCGGGTACCTCTCCTGTTTTCTGACCGGGCTTGTCAGCATTTCAGCGGTTGCCCAGACGGTTGCTGGAGCCCCTCTCTTTATGCTGCCTGACTTCCACACGCCTGTGTTCGACGGCGGCGCGATCATGGTGATGCTGCCAGTCCTGCTGGTCATCCTCTCGGAACATATCGGCCATCAGGTCGTGACCAGCCAGATTGTTGACCGCAACCTCATCAAGGACCCTGGCCTGCACCGGTCGATCTTTGGGGATAATTTCTCCACCATGGTTTCCGGCTGCCTGGGTTCGGTACCGACCACGACCTACGGCGAAAACATCGGCGTGATGGCGGTTACCGGCGTGTACAGTGTCTGGGTGATCGGCGGCGCGGCGGTCTGCTCGATCCTTCTTTCGTTCATCGGGCCGATTGCCGCACTCATCAACACCATCCCCGGCGCGGTGATCGGCGGCATCTCGTTCCTGCTCTATGGTATGATCGGAACCTCCGGCCTGCGGATCCTGGTGGACCAGCGGGTGGATTACGGGAAGTCCCGCAACCTCGCCATGACATCGGTGATCTTTGTCACCGGCCTTTCGGGGATTGCCATCCATGTGGGGAATATCCAGATCACAGGTATGGCGCTCGCCTGCGTGGTGGGTATGCTGATGGGGCTGGTGTTCTTCGCGCTCGATAAGGCCAAACTCACCAACGACCGGGACTGACCCCCTCAGTTTGCCTTACGGGCGGGATGCCGCTTTTCCCCCAAACTAGGGGTTGTTTGAAAAATCGAAACGACCGTCTTTTTCTACAAGAAACGGCATCTGCTGCGTCAAAAATGCTCGGAATACACAAAGTATTCCTGCGCTTTTCTCCTTGCAGCTGCTCATCTCTTGCGAAAAATCCGTCCATTTCTCTGTTTTCAAACAAGCCCTGAAGTTTTACTCAATTTTTTTCAAAAAATTGCGGTTTCCAAAGGCAGTGAGGCAACGGAAGTTTGGGTTCCAGCCCAAACTTCCGGGGCGCAGGCGCCCTTCTTCGGGGGACTTCTCGGGCTTTCAGCCCGAAGCGCGGCGGTATCCGCCGCGACACCCCCTCAGTTTGCCTTACGGGCGAGGGGTCGGTGCCCCCTCCCCGTAGGCCCCTCCCTTCCGAGCTGGGTACCACTTTTTTCCACAAACTAAAGTTTTACTCAATTTTTTTTAAAAAATTGCGGTTTCCAAAGGCAGAGCCTTTGGTCGCTCATCGCAATGAGCGAAATACTTTATCCTGTGAAGCGCGTTTTTCGGGTGAATTGCCGCGAAGCGGCAAGAGGGGGCTTTTTGCAAGAGAAAAAGCCCCCTGCATAAAGGAAATACCGAACAGGTTCTAAAAAAGCTGCCGCGGCTGCGGCAGCTTTTTTGCTGGAAAAAACCAGGCCGTGTCTCTTTTTGTGCCGGCCCGAGAACTGCCCGCAGTGGAACAATTCACCCTGCCAAGCGGGTTTCAGGCGGGATCATCCCGGGAACAGGCCGCGCTGCAAAATCTCATCCGCAAATTTCTGCATCTGTTCTCGCTCTGCAATGGTGTAATCGAGGTCAAACAGGAAAACAGGGACGCCGCTCTTCTTGCACAGCGCCAAAAGATAGGCTGCGGCGCTGACCAGGACGGTTCTTTCCTCTGGACTCATAGAAACCCTGTTTATATAATCCCGAGAAATCTGCACGCTTGCAGCCTTTAGTAGCTTTGCGATGTTTACAAAGGAGACGTAATCCTCCCAGGTGTCGTTGATCCCCGGAAGCACAATGTATTTAAGCCGGATTTGTCCTTCTGCGACCGTTGCATGATAGTATTCTACAAGGTTGGAGGTGACTTGTTCAAAATTATCAGCCCCTTTTACCTTCTTCCATGTTTCAGGTGTACCAGCATCCATTGACAGGAAGAGCTGCGAATACGGGTGATCGTGAAGGTGCTGCGCAATTCCCTCATCGTATTTGAAGCTATTGGTAAAAAACATCGTTGGCCTTCCATGGACCAGATCAAGGAACCGTTCTTTATATGGATGAATCGAAATCTCGCCACAGGTGACTTGCCACATAAAATTTGGAGCGAGCATATTGCTCTGTTTCACCATCTCCAACAGCTCAAATAAATGGTTATATGCCTCAGCCGTCCTAGAATTGGGGGTAGCGGCGTCAGGTTTGTCGTAGGCATGGCAATAAATACAATGGCATTGGCAGGGGGAGGGATAGACCCCTAAACTGATCTGATGAATCAGGCCATCAGGCTTCCATTCTGCTTTCCGATAAAGAGGGCATCGAGAACAATACGAAATAACGCTCCTTGGATACGGGGGGGGGGTGGGGTGATAGCATATTTTTTGCTTTCGGTCAATACCAAATTCCATTTATCAACAATACTTCTCAGGGTTTCCTCGGGTGTTCCGGCAAAGGGGACTTTTGGAATCTCTTCATCCGACTCACAACATAGCGAAATTGCGCTCCCATCTTCGTCAATACGACCGCTGAATGTTAGATACATCTGTTCGATCATCGAACAACTATAATAAGCCATAATTACGCCTCCTTGTTTCTCTAACGGGCGCCACTCCATTGGCGCCTGTTTTTCTTAAGACAGAATCAGTCTGGCAGGCCGCGTTCCAATATCTCTTGTGCAAGCTGCTGCATTTGCTCCTGTTCCTCTAATGTATAATTCAGGTCAAACAGCGCAACGGGGATATCGTTTTTTTGGCATAACGCCAGCAGGTAGGCGGCAGCACTAACCAATGTAATTCTTTCCTTCGGACTCATGGAAGATTTTATCACATGGTCTCTGGAAATTTCGATTGCTTGTACTTTCAGAGCTTTTGCAATGTCTACCACAGAGACATAATCCTCCCAAGTGTCGTTGATCCCTGGAAGTACAATATATTTGAGCCGAATTTGTCCCGGTGCGCTTCGATGGTAATATTTTGTGAGATTGGATAGTACCGTTTCAAAGTTGTTAACGCCCTTTACCTTATGCCATGTTTCCGGTATGCCGGCATCAATCGACAGGAAAAGGCAGGAATTTGGGTTCTCGTGAAGGTGCTGGGCGATTCCCTCATCATATCTGAATCCGTTGGTGAAGAAAAGCGCAGGTCGTCCTTCGATCAGTTCAAGAAACCGCTTTTTGTATGGATGAATCGAAATCTCACCACAGGTGACCTGCCACGCAAAATCCGGAGCAAGCATCCCGCTCTCCTTTATTCTTTCTAAGATTCCAAATAAACGTTCATAGGCTTCTGCGGTCCTGGAAGTTGGTGTCACATTGTCATAGGTCTCATAAACATGACAATAGATACAGTGGCATTGACAAGGCGAGGGATACACTGCCAAACTGATTGCATGGATCAGTCCATCCGGTTTCCACTCCGCTTTTCGATAGAGCGGGCATTTGGAGCAGGCGAAACTGACACTACTCGGGGGGGGTGTTTCCGTACTGCTGACTATCCTCCATAATTTGTTTCCATTTATCAACGATATTTTTCAAAGTTTCTTCCGGCGTTTCCTCATACGGAATCGTTGGAGCACCCTCGGTCGTTTCGCAGCACAGGGCAATAGAAGAATACTTGTCATCAATGCGGCCTTTAAATGTCAAGTACATCTGCTCCAGAAAATAGCAGCTATAATACTCCATGGCAAATCCTCCTTGCTTGCACCAGAAGTCTCCGGAATTGGGAGCACCGGCGCCGCCTCTGCTCCTCCATGAGCAGAGCCAGGGCGACGGGGAAGCGCATCCCACAAAGAACGACTGGCTTTCATCGTTTATTTAAAGCTAAGTATACACGCATTCAGCCGCGTTTTCAAGTGCGGCGGGGGTGTTTTCGGCTGCCGGCAGGCGGTATCAGGAGCATCCATATGGGTGCATGGAAATGACTGGCTTCCTGAATGGGGCATTCTGTCAAAAAGAATGGAAAATGGATTGACGCGCGGCGCTGAAAACGCTATGATAGAAGTGAAACGCTGGGAAAGCCTGCCGCCTGTTTTCATGCGGTTGGCCCCGCCTGCTTTTATAAGACGTTGAAATTCAAATTTAAGGCCGCTGTCAGCGGCCTTCTGTGGCACACCACAGACCCGGGAACCGTTGTCTGACTGTTTTCGGGTAATTTGATTTTCAGATAGAATCACCCATCAATACAACAAAGAAGGGGACGATGCAGATGAAAAAATTCTTTTCGGCGCTGCTGGCAGTGCTGCTGGCCTTTCAGGTAGGTCTGGCAGCGGCAGCAGCGCCGGCCAACTCGCAAACAGCACAGGCGCCGTACAGCATCCAGGTTATTGACGGGAAGCTGCTGTTCCTGCGCGGCGGCGTGGCAGTCCGGGAGGTCGCGCTGGCGAACAGCGAGATTCGCCTGACCCGCAGCCAGATGGGCGGGATCGCCGTACAGGTGGTGGAAGCTCCCGGCCAGACCCGCCGCTTTTCCCTCGAATCCCAGACCACCCTTGCGGTATCGGGCCAGATGAGCTCGCTCATCCTCACCGCACAGCTTCCGAAACAGGCACAGATTTCCCTGGGTGAACAGTCCCGGGTCTCTCTGCTCAACGTCAATGCGCCGGTGCAGGTTTCGCTGCATGGGCAGGCATCCAACCTGCGCATCTCCGATGCGGGCGCACGTGTCAACGCCGCGCAGGGTTCGTCGGTCGGCAAGGTATCCACAGTATCCCGCAGCGCGGTCAACGGGGTTTCTGCCGGCAAGGTCAGTGTGGTTTCTTCCTCGTCCGCCAGCTCGTCGGACAGCAGCTCGGATGACCGTCCGTCCGGCGGCAGCTCGTCGTCCGGCAGCTCGTCCAGCGGTTCCGGTTCGTCGGGCGGCTCCAGCACGCAGTCCTACAGCATCGAGCGGGTGGAGGCTTCCAACATGCGGGTGAAGGTCACCCTCAACCGGGCAACCAGCCGCCCGCTCCAGAAGAGCGCATTTGCGATCCTCTGCAACGGCAGCGGAAAGGATATGACCATTCTGGAGGTCTCGACCCAGGATAACCGGGTCTATGACCTGCGCACCACAAGCTATGACGACAACACCTATTTCCTGAGCATCCAGCTTCCGGATGGCAGCCTGATCAACAAAACATTCGTCACCTCGCTGCTCGGACCGGAGATCAATTCGGTGGAAGCCACGCGGGTGGATGAGACAACCGCACAGTTCAGCTTTGCCTCGGATACCGCCGGTTCCCTCTACTACCTTGTGCAGAAAAAAGCCAGCACTCGTGCCCGCACCGCGTTCTGGAACGGTTCTGGAGAGCCGACGATCGCGCAGGTCAAGCAGCAGGGTGAGCGGGTTTCGATACAGCAGGGTGCCAACGAAGTGACGGTCAGCCAGCTGGTATCGGGCGCAAGCTATGTCATCTATTTTGTGGCGGAGGATGGCGAAGGGAATACCACCCCGCTGAAATATGCGGACATTCCCGCGACGCCTGCGGGCGGCACACAGGGCGACTACAAAATTGAGAAGATCCGGGCATTTTCGGATATGTCAGGCTTCTTCCAGGAGCACAACTGGTTTGAGGTCCGGCTGAACAAGCCCACCGCATCCCCGCTTTCGGTCTCCAACTTTAAGGTGACCTGCCCCGCCCAGAGTGATTCCGAAGTTGGCCGGGTGACCACCGAAGACAACCAGACCTATATGGTTTATATCAAGGAAAACACCATCCTCAAGGACAAAAACACCTTCACAATCACCGTTTCGTTTGCGGATGGCACGACCGCTTCGGGGAAAATATACCTCGACTTTACCGAGCCGGAACTCACCGGATATACGGTGAAACGTACCGGAGCGACAACCGCCGAGGTGCAGTTCCGCTCGAACAAGCCCGGCACCCTCTACTGGAAGGTGATGGATGGCAATCAGGTTCCCTGGGATACGGTTGAACCCAAGGACCCCGAGCAGGTTGTCAACGGCGGCGAAACCTTCGCGCTCAAGGCGACCGGGAACCTGCTCACCATCGAGGTGCCCGAGGCCGGGAGCGATAAGCTCTTCTTCTGCTGTGTCCCCGAGGACGAGACCGGCAACCGGTCAAGCTATTATTACTATTGGGAGATTCCCGCCGAGATCACCGATTCCGGCTCGAACCCCGATCCGGCACCGGGCGAGGACTTTGAGATCGTTTCGGTCGTGCCCAAGCTCGGCAGCAATGGCAAATACACGCTTACCGTAACATTCGCAAAGGCACTTTCTGTCATTCCTTATGGCGATGATGTGACCGTTTCGGGCAACGGGCTGAATCTGAACGGGTCTTATGACCTGGCGGTGAACAGCACCTATGATCTGACGGTTATTGAGATCGTGCTGAAGACGGAACTTGACCCGGGTGAGTATAACCTCACAATCGAGATGTTTGGGGAAGATGAAAACGGAGACATCGTTCCGGTTGGAACCGCTGCCGGCACTTTCACCGTCGGAGATGAAGAGGTTGTCGCTTCGGCAAAAGCCAATCAGGACGAGGACGCCGCCGGGCCGGAGGACGAACCCGTCTCGGATGAAGCCAATACTCCGAACAACACGCCGGATGATAAAGCCGCTGCGGACGAGAACAACACTCCGAACGATGAAGCCGCTGCGGATGAAAACAACGCTCCGAACGATGAAGCCGCTGCGGATGAAAACAACGCTCCGAACGATGAAGCCGCTGCGGATGAGAACAGCGCTCCGAACGATGAAGTTGCTTCGGACGAAAACAACGTTCCGGAAGATGCAATCGTTCCGGACGAGAGCAGCACATCGGATAACGAAACCGCTTCGGACGAAAACAACGCCCCGGAAGGCGAAACCACTCCGGACGAGGGCAACACAGCCAACTAAATCTTTTTCAGCCGCTGGGCGGGGATTTCCCCGTCCGGCGGTTTTTCTGACTAAATCCGCTTCCAACTGTCCAGACTATCAGGGAACCCCTGCAACCTGTTCTGGGGTTCCCATTTGTTCATATTGGAAGGGGATTTTTTATGGGAAAACGGGCGGTCTGTGTCTATCTTGCAATCGTGCTGATGTTTACCGGCATCCTCTGCCGGCTCTATTACCTGTCGCTCTCGGGCGGCGCTCTGGCGTCGGTCGCGCAGAACCAGAGCGCCTACCTGCTCGAGGTTGACCGTACCCGCGGGATTATCTATGACTGCAACCTGCGTCCGATGGTCGGTTCGACCCGGCGGACCGTTGCGGCGGTGCAGCCCTCCCCGGAAGCCTTCACCGCGCTGACCGAGGCGATCCGCAATGGGGGAGAGACCTTCGAACTAAGTGAGGAGCTGACCCGGCCCTATCTGGTGCAGCTCGAGCAGACCCAGATCTATTCCAAAGGGGTCGAAATGTTTGACGCGGTGGAGCGCTATTCGGAAAACCAGCTGGCGCCGCATATCATCGGCTATCTCAACCCGGAAAAGACCGACGGTACAGCAGGCATCGAGCTTTCCTACAATGATCTGCTGCACCAGTATGACGGCAGCCTTCGGGTGCGCTATACCGTCAACGCGACCGGGCAGACCATGCTGGCAATCCCGCCCGAAATCCTCCAGGACAACTATATGGACTCGGGCGGGGTGGCGCTGACCATTGATGCAAACATTCAACGGGCGGTGCAGGACGCGATGAAGGGGGTCGAAAAGGGGGCCGCAGTGGTGATGGATATTTCCAATGGGAACATCAAGGCGTCGGCCTCGATGCCGGCCTACGATGCAAATAACCTCGCGGCCAGCCTTCAGGACCCGAACAGCCCGTTTGTCAACCGGGCATTCTGTCAATATAACGTTGGCTCGACCTTCAAGCTGGTAACCGCTGCCGCCGCGCTCGAGGCGGGATATGGGCAGTATATCCCCTATACCTGTGAGGGCTATTCGGATGTGGACGGGCATATCTTCTACTGCCATTGGCGCAACGGTCATGGGGAGCTTGATCTCAATAAAGCGATAGAGGTTTCCTGCAACCCCTATTTTATCCATCTGGGACTGGCGGCGGGCGGCAAACGGATCGTCTCGCTGGCGCGGGAGATCGGGTTTACCCGCGCGGCGCAGTTCACCGACGAGATCAAAACCCAGAGCGGCACCCTGCCGGACGATTCCGAGCTGCGCAACGATGCGGCAGTTGCGAACATGGCGTTCGGGCAGGGGAAGCTGACTGCAACCCCGGTCCAGATTGCGCAGATGATCTCGGCGGTGGCGAACGGCGGATATGCGGTGACGCCGCGCCTCGTCGAGGGCTTCACCGACGACGGGAAAACGTTCTATGAGCACACGATCAGCTATGCGCCGGTGCAGGTCTTTTCCGACCGTACCTCCAAAATCCTGCGCAAAACACTGGTCAATAACGTGGTCAACGGGAGCGGCAAACTCGCAAAGCCGATCTACAGCACCGCGGGCGGCAAGACCGGTTCAGCCCAGACCGGTATTTACCGGACCCCCGGCGAGGAGGACAGCGAGATCATCCATGCGTGGTTTGCCGGATATTTCCCCGCTGAAACGCCGAAATATGCGATTGTGGTGTTGGTCGAAGGGGGCGGAGAGGGCAGCGAAGTGGCCGCCCCGATCTTCCGGAAGATCGCCGATGCCATTTATCTGACAGAGCTGTAAGAACCTGTTCCGTATTTCTTTCTGCAAGGGGGCTTTTTCACTTGCAAAAAGCCCCCTCTTGCCGCTTCGCGGCAATTCACCCGAAAAATGCGCTCCACAGGAGAAAGCGTTCCGCGCTCATCTCGCGCTAAGAGCCCGCCTTCGGCGGGTTGCGCTCGAAACGCTTCGCTGCGGCTCGCAGTGCGGAACGCGTCGGGGGCTCCGCCCCTCGACCCCGCCACCTTTGAAAAGGTGGACGAAACTTTTGGATAAAGAACAGGTAAAAAG
>NZ_QZEG01000034.1:0-32094 GCF_009917605.1 Anaerotruncus sp. 1XD42-93
TTCAAAGTCAACCGCGTCATAGCCAATGGACAGTTCCGCCAAAACACCGTCTTTGAGCAGCGTCCTGATGTCCCTGCCGGTCTGCGTGTCGCTGATTTTGCCCCGGATGTAGAGACCCTTTTCATCTTCCCGCAGCTCCAGCGGTTTGCCGATGGGCAGGTCATAGCTGTTGTGCTGCGAGAGAATCTTAATGCGGGCGAAATCCTCCGCGATGGTCTTGGTGAAGGCTCCCTTCTCGATAATGTCGCCGCCGCTGTCCACGTTGCCGAACACGGCCGCATACCCGGAGAACTCGCCGGTACTCTCGTCTGCGCTTTCCAGCACAAATGAAACCGACTTGTATTCCCGCTGCGGCGTGTCCGATTTTTTCTCCCGAACAGCTCTATGTCTTGCTCTTGCCATGCGATTCACCTCCCTTCTGTTCGGCATTGGCTTGTCCGCCTCCCTTTTTGAGGCATGAAAAAAGCACCGCGCTTTCGCACGATGCTTTCGCAATTATGTGATTACTTTTGGTTCTGCCGCTCCAGAAGTTTCTTTGTGTCCTCGGGGTACAGCTCAGCAAACTGAGGAAATCCAAAGGTCCCCGTATCCAGAACAGCCGCAGAGCAGTCCCGCTTCTCCCCCCAACCATAAATATCAGGGCTTTCCCCAAACTTCTTGCATTTGCCTGGCCCGTTCCAATTTAAACACACATTGCAGATTGGAATTACAATAGTTCTCGCCCCATCTGGGCATTTAAAACCTGCACTGATTTCATCTTCCTTCCATTCGCGCTTCATTTTAACACCTCCACAAACAGTATGTACTTCCCGTTTTCAATTTTGGCATCTGTAACTCGATATTTCAAGCCACGGGCGAACAGGACTTCTATCTGGTGCTTGTATTTTGGCAACGCTACCGACTGAATAAACTGGCATCCGCGATAGCCTGTCGGAACCGTCAGCCAAATTTGTGTATCACGGCTTGGTAGCCCCAGATTTTCGAAACTGGCGGAAGTAAAAATGTCGTTTGTGATAGTGCGTCTTACAACCCGCAAAAGCTCTTCCGCCGTAGGCTTGTCAGACAATTCCAGCCCCAGGAAACTAAGGACCGTATCTCGATGCAACACTGTCGTTTCAGGCATCACACCGTCTTTCAGCGCCGTGTCCAGAAGGTCAATTTCCTTTTGAATCGCCGGGGTAATCCTGCCGCTATGGATGGCGCTATTGATACGAGTAGCCGCAAAGCCTGTGTAGTTTTGAAGCGCCTGCTTCTGCTCCTCCGGGAGCATCTCCACCTGTGCGGTCATGATCTCCTTGACCTGTTCTATAGTCAGCGGTGTTTGCTCCGGCGTGTCGTCTGCCCTCATTATAGTTTCTTCTGGCGGTTCTGTCAACGTCGGTTTCAAGCTCTCCTCAAACCCATACGTCAGATAACACCGGCAGTTGATAACCTCTTCCGGGCGGCCATCTGCCGGGTCTCTGGGGTACATTAAACCGTTGGAAAACGCCTTGTTGATGGGAATGGTCTCCCCTTCCATAGAAACGTGGTCAACCTTCCCATGCGTACCGTCTCGCGGGTCCTTCTGCGGTCGGTGATGCCAGGTCTTGGTCTTGGCTCCCGCCGCCTTCATCATATCGAACTGACCCGTTGCGAGGGACATCATGGTCTCCTGGCGGGCGATCAGCTTGGCCCGCTTGTGAGATGTATCCATCTCTTCATAGATGGCCTTCTTCAGCTTGGCTTGGCTGTCGCCATTGGCAATCCCGTCCGCGATGATATCCGCGATGCTGTCCTTGGTGGTCTGCTCAATGCCAACGATGTGCTTGGCGCCGTTGACCTTTGCAGCGGTCACAAACTCCGGCCGGCTGATGTTTATAATGCCGTAGTTCTCCTCGCTGAGTTTGACCCCGGTCTCATACGCGCCCTTCCAAAGTGGCGTAAACATGGCCTGCAGCTTCTTGGATTCGGCGTTCCAGTCCAGCAGCCCAGCGGCCACACTGTCGGCGATGCGAAGCTGCTCGGCTTCCTCCAGGGCGTTCCAGAGGTCCATATCCAGCGTTCCGTCGGGGAGCAGGTATTGACTCAGCTCGTCAAAGGCGGGGGTGTCCTCCGCTTTCTGGCTGATCCCCAGGGCCTTCTGGATCGCTGACCGCTGTTCAGCGAAATGCCGCGAGATCGCCGACTCAAAAGACTTGCTGTGTTTCCGCACGGCTTGTTCCTCGCGCCGAAGCATGGCTGTGATGTTCATCGACAGGGACTTCTCGCCCGGGACCGGATCTGCGGTTTCAAGATCGGGCTGCAGGATGGCTTGTGACACCTTGACCGGGTCGTCGCCCTCCCGCAGGAACAGATCGGTGATGGATGTCTTATACACATCGCCGCCCTCAATGCCGGGCATATCCAGCAAGCCGCGGGCCTCGTTCTTGGTGAGCAGTCCGGCATCCCAGCCCTCCAGAGCCCTCGACTTGTCGAACTCTTTGTCGTAGGGGATCACCGGGTCAAACTTCCACACAAGCCTGTCATCACCGAACATCGACAGGAGCTGCATATTGAGCGCTTTCTCCCGGCTGCTGACACGGGGTGTCAACACGTTTTTGGCGTATATGTACTGAGCAGCGTCCGCGGTGGCCCGGTTGCTGTTCTCTGTGATACCCATGATCTCTCTGGGTACCCCGAAATGCGCCAACACCGCGTCGCGCATGGCAAGCCGGCTCTCAAGAAAGCCCATGTCTTTGCCGTGCGCGTCCCCCAGTTTCTCAATCGTCACATCCCCGCCCAGGGCCGACATCCGATGGCTTTTGTCCACGCCCCGGTGCTTTTTCTCCCAATCGGCTGTAAAAACGTCGAGCTGCTCCTTTGTGGCGCCCGGTATGAGGAACACAAACGGCGGGGTAGCATCGTTGTAGAAGAACCGCTTTTGGAACTTCGCCGCATATTCGTCGATCTCCACCTCGTCAGCGACACTCTCCGCAGCGCCCAAACCCCGCATGAACGGGTCTAGCGGATTGAGCTGCTTCATCACAAACATATCATCTACCGACACGGTCATGGTCAGTCCGCTCGGCGACGTAATCAGGTAGCCCGGATTCCCGAGATACGGGGTCATCTTGACCCAATGGGGCGGCACGTTCCACAGTTCCACCGGGCGTTCGTATGCATCCCGCTCGATCAGCATGAAGCTCTCGCCGACAAGCATCAGATAAATCTCGTTGAGCCGCCACATAGCCGAGCTGGTCATCTCATAGAGCGGGTTGGGGCGGTCCAACAGGTCAAGGAATGGATGGTTGGTGATCTCGGTCCTGGAGCCGTCCGAGGCGACGCGGTACAGATGCCCGGTGAGGTTGGCGAGATCGCTTGCGATGCGCTCCACCACCGCCAGACGGGGACTCTTGGAGAACATATCCAGCCATTCAGCGGTATTGCGGGAGGGCGGCCGAGCCCAACGGGAAACAAAGCTGCCGTCACGCCGGTACTGCGCACTCACTTTTTTTCTGCCAAGAATGATGTCGAAAAGTTTCATATTTCACCTCAGTACGCGAATGAGTAAGCAAAAGGCTGCTTCCCGGTTTCGATTTCCAAAAATGCGTTTGCAGATGCGTCCACCATGTCCTTGAACTTCCCGTCCGGAAAATTCTCCAGCTGGAGCAGATACGGCTCGTTCCAGTCACCGGCGAGTATGTCGAAATTCCCCGCCTGCCACTGGGCGGCCATCGGTTCCGCCCTGGACGCCTTGCTGCCGGATTCCAATTCGGTGGTCACGTTAAACCCGGATAGAAATCTGATGTAGGACTGCGCCTGCTCTTTCCCCGCCTGTCCGGGGTCCTGCGGGAGCCGGATGCGGACGCTGCCATATTTGTCGCGGTCCATCTGTGCCGTCATTAGAATGGTCTTGCGCACCTCAGCAGCCGCCATCTGTCTGTTTACCACATCCGCAATGATATACCGCCCGTTGCTACGCTTGCCCATGAGGACTCCGGCGGTATAGGCGGGGTCGCCCTTCTGTGTTTTCTCGGATGCCGCCAAGTCCCAGCACCGCACCCAGCGCACAACGTCCGTAGGCACGGCGTCCAGTCTGTTTCCAAGCTGGGTGCGCTTGAAGAACAGCCCGGCAGCAGCCTTGATCTTCCAGTTGCCATGCAAAAGCCGCTCGCGTTCAACGAGCGGCATCGCTTCCAGATTTGCAAGATATCCGGGGTCCTTCTCCATCAGCGCCTGGTTGTCGAAAACAGAGGCCGCGATGAATGTAGCCGACTTCGGTTTTCTCCGGTCCCGCTTCGAAACGAGGTTGAACCGCTCCCACAGTTCCTCGCGGGTGTCGGCCCAGTGAATGACCTCCTCGATGCGGATGAACCACCGGATTTTCCCGCTGCGTTCAGGAATGGGGTAGCCTGTTTCCGGGTCTATCCACCATTCGATGAATTTTGCCACCCATGAATCAGCATCCGGGTTGCAGGACGCCCTTGTGTATGGCCTCACGCCACATAGGGAGCGGTTTCGGGAGAACATATAGAAAAATGTTTTCTCTGAGAAATGGGTCAGCTCGTCGAAGTACAGCCCGCAAATCTGACTGCCCTGCCACTTCCCCAAGTCCAAATCCCGCTCGATGTGCTTGAAGCTAACTTTGGAGACGATCCGGCCCTTTGGATTCGTGAACTTCCATTGGTATAGACCAAGGACGGGTACCGCGTTCGGAAGCTCGGTGTAAAGGTCCAGGGAGTTGTCCCAAAGGCCACCTTCAGATAGTATCTGGTTGTGGTTCTTTCGGAAGAACACAGCACCGAAACCCTGCACGTTGACGTAGTGGAGGGCGTCGAGCAGCATACCGTAGGTCTTACCTCCGCCAGCGGCGCCTCCGTAGATGCATACATCAGCTGGGCTTGACAAAAACGCTTCCTGCGGCCCAGGCTGTGGTCTGATTTCCTTGATCAAGCGTTACTCACCTCCAAACCGTCCATTGTCAGGGAGGTAAATGTGAACGCGTTCTTCCTCACCATCAGCGCCCGGCTTGTCAGCGTCGCTTCCCGCCTTCTTGGCCGCCTGCTCCTGCTTGAATTTCAGTTCGTTCTTTCGCAGCTGCAATTCCTGCTTCTTCAGATTGAGGGCAGGGCTTTCCCCGGCTATATCCCGTATAAACTCAGCGGCCCGGACGTCCCCCTTCATTGCCTTTAGCAAAATGCCAGCAAGAAAGGCATCCTGATAGGTGGCCTCTTCGACATTGATGCCAAGCGCCAGCAGCCGCGGCTTGATTTTTTCTTCGATGAACGTGCTTTCGCCGACTTCCAGCCCAGCACCCAGCAGCGCATTCACCGTCTGGCGCATGGCCTTTTTTCGCCGCCTGGATGCCCCGGAAGCAACCCCGCCCTTTTGACCATTCCTCGCCGCTTCCTCACCGCTTTTGAACTGAGTCGCTTCCCCTTTTTTCAGGTTTTCTTCATTGGCCATACCACCACCTTCCCCCTAATATATGCCATTGCCACAATAGCACACCGTCAGATCGGCCACCCGCTAAGCTGCTGCGCCTCCTCCTCAGCAAGTAGGGCCTTGGCCTGTGCAATACGCGCCTCGGCATTGAGTATCTCCAGTTTCTTGGATTTCTGACTGTCCTTCCCTTCGCGGCCATCTGCCTTGTCCAGAAGGTACTGGATGACGGCCCTTGTGGATTTCACCACATTGTACCGTTTCCCGACTGGGGTGTCCTCTTTCCTCAGTATACCGTCCCTGGTATACTGGCTGATATTCTGGGGGGACAATCCAAACAGGTTCGCCAAATCTTCTGCCTTGCAATAGCCTGGCGTTTCCTCGATTCTACCTGCCCCGACGGTCGCCAATTTAATCACCCTTTCCCAAAAACACAAAAAAGCGGTCAAAAAGCAAACGGGCGGCCCGACCTGGACCGTCCGCCTCCGCTTTGCGCATGGCAGCGATGGATGGTTTCGAGGATTCGTTCCTGTTCATCCGCGCCCACGCCGATGCTCTCCAGTGCCTCCCGCGTCCCGCAGTCCGGGCAGATGGGGCCGCTGCCATCCCTGGCTGTTGCAGGGCGCCCGGTGTACGCCTTGCCACACTTGGGGCAGGCCGCCTGCCTGGTGGCTTTCTTTTCGCTCATTCCTGTGCACCCGCTTTCTTTTGGCTGAAGGCGTACGCCTCCATAAGTGTCCCAGTGTTAAAGCCGAAGTCGTGATAGCCCTCGGCGCAGGTTCTCATGTAGCCTCGACCGGGGATTCCAAAGGGCCGCTCCTCGTGCATGATGTAGACGAACGCTGTGCGCCTGCGCACTTTGCCACTCTTGATCCCCTTGATGGGGAGCACCAGCTCCTTCTTGTAGTAGAAGCTGGGGAAACCCTCGTAGCGGTCAAGCGCCCGCTCATCCTCAGCGGTGACCTCCCAGGCCGCAACGGGAACCGAGCACCCATCCTCCGGTTCAACGGTCAGGTAAGAGCCGGTCATGCTTCCCTTGAACATCAGGCGGTAGCCCTCAAGCTCGGCGGTCCCGATGATTCGTGCCCCTGGGCACCGGGCCTGCATCTGCCGGATGTTGAGGTTGCTGCCGTAGGCAATGTAGTATCGTTTCGCCATCTTTGCATCTGTCCTTTCCAAAGGGAATGCCCTTCTACCACCTAAAGCCCGCTCATAGGCGGGTTAGGCGGCCCTTCCGTTGCGGAAGGCGGCGTCCCCGGCGAGGCGGCGGGTCAGCAGGTCGCGGGCAGTGGCGAATTCCTCCCCGATGAACCCCAGCCGGAGGAGCCAGGTCCTCATGGCGTACTTGGGGTTGTCGGTCTGCTGGGGCTTGGGGCTGGCGGTCTTTAGGCTCTTGGCCATCTGGCTGAGTGCGAGGCAAAGCTGGATGTAGCTCTTGAGCTGTCCGGCGTGGAGGCCGTTCTTGCGGTCAGCGGTGGGGGCGTCGAACTGGAAAAGGCGGAACTCGACCGTACCCCTGGTGAAGGTGGCGTGGAGGTTGAGCATATGGTAGCGGCTGTCGTTGTAATGGTGGTTGCGGTCCCAGGTGGCGTTGTGGCTGCTGTACCAAATGTCCGCCAGGTCGCTCATGGTGCTGGGCTTGCGCTGATTGACCGTCTGGAGGAACCGGGGGTCCACTGTCCGGCAGTAGCGGCTCATCCGGCCCCGGTCGAGGTCGAGGGCGTCTGCCAGGAGGCTTTCGTGGCTGGCCATGATGTTCGCCAGGTTGCGGAGGGTCTGGGCGGTGTGGCCCTTGGCCCCGATGTGGATGTGTACCCCGCACCCTCTGGTGGCATCGCTCTTGGCCCCGGCCTTGCGCAGCCGCCGCACCAGCTCCTGGAGGGTGTCCATGTCGGCGTAGGTCAGGATCGGCGTGACCATCTCGCACTTTTCGCAGTCCGGTCCCTCGATGCTCACGTCCCGCTGGAATTTCCACTCGCGGCCCTGGGCATCCCAGGCCGACCATGTGTGGTAACCGTTGCGGCGGGCCGTGTCCTGGAACCGCCCGGTGCCGAAGAACTCGGCGGCGAGCTTGGCGGCGTTCTGGCGGGTGATGCTGTTCATCTCGACCTCGACCCCGATGGTCTGCTTTTTCATCTCGGCGACCTGGTTTTGCAATTTCTCGTTCATGGTGCGAACCTCCGTCTTTTGTGTGTCCGGCGGGGTGTTGTCTCGCCTGTCGGCTCGGTCGGTGCTTTTGCGGCTGCGCCGCAAAGGTCGCCACCGGCGACCCGCACCCCTTTCGGTAGTGACATATTCGCTCTAAAACGGAGATATAGCAAGTCAATTCGTACCCATAAAGCACACGATCATTCGGGGATGAAATTGTGTAGTTTATAGCTCTGCCTGCACCAGCGGGGCCAGGTTTTCACTCTCGCCGACCAGGATGCCCAGCATGAACTTGGCACCGGTGCGGAACCCGTCCATGCAGCGTTCCTGGGCCGTGGTGGTGCTGGTGGTGAGCTGGGTATCGACCAGCCGCATTCGCCGTCCAAGCGTTCCCGGGGAAAGGGCTCGGCATAGGATACCTCCTGCACCGCCTTTTTCAACTCGGAGGTCTGCTTGATGGCGGTAGCATCCGGGGCGATGCTGCTGAGGCAAAACTCTCTGATGATGCTGCGCATTTCACTCGCCTACCCTTCTGCACTCGTCCTCGCCGTAGACCACATTGAGCCCACCGCCGCTGTCCCAGGCCACCATGATGGAGCCGGTGTCATCCACGCCCCGCACCGTCCCCTTGGTGCCAATGGGCGGGGCTTGAGGGTCATCCATGCGGAGCAGCTCCACCCGGCATCCCGCCGGGTACTCCCGGCGGAGCCGCTCCACTGTCTCTCTATGCGGAAACCGCATGGTCAGCCGCCTCCTTTCCGCTGCCGGACTTAAACGCGCTGTTGCCGGAGAGGCCGCGCAGCAGGATTTTCCGCTCGTCCTTAAACTCGGCCCCGATGAAGCCCAGCCGGAGGAGGAAGCACCGGAAGGCGTACTTGTCGTTGTCGGTGGCCTTTTCCCTGGCGGTGATGCGCTTCTGGTTCCGGGCCATGTCGCAGAGGGCGGCGATCAGGTGGGTGTAGGTCTTGACCTCATCGGCGTTGAGGTCCCTGCCCTCGAACCAGGGGAAGGAAACCGTGTCGGGGCTGACCACCACCGGGAGGGCCCCCACACCCAGGGTCTTTCGGATGAGCCGCCCCTTGGCGGTGAGGAGGCTGGTGAGGTTGACCAGCGCCTCGGAGGGCAGACTGGCAGCAGGGAGGGTGACCGTCAGGCCGAAGCCGTGGGGCTGGGTGATGCCCTCCTCGGCAGGAGCGGCCTCCTCGCCGCTGTTGGCCCCCGCCCCGGCGGTGTCGGCCTTGGCGATGGTGTCCTCGGTGTGGAACCCCTGGCCCTCCAGCTCCGCCATCAGCGCGTCGATGTCGCTGTTGTAGCCCCGGTCCTCGAAGCTGACCGCGCCGTCCTTGCTGACGGTGAGGTAGCCAATCTGGTAGGCGAAGGTCGGCGCACCCAGGTACTTTTTCTCCGTACCCATGAAGCCGGAAATGTAGTCGGCGAGGCGCTTGCGTTCGGCACCGGTCACGTTGTAGTTGATCATCATGGTGGAAACCCCCTTGTTTTTTGGTAGTCACATATTCGCTCTACCCGGCGGATATAGCAAGTTGTTTCTCGCCCTGACCTCGACAAATTACTGGCTGGATAATTGTGTAGACCACACAATGCCCGCCAGCACGAAAAACACATTCGGCAGCGCGACTCCGTTCCCCCACATTTTATATTCGGCGGCATCGGAGTGGGGATGTTGCAGCCATTTGACGATCTGGTTCCGGCTCTTGGCCTTGGTCGATCCGCCCACCACCCGGCGATGGGTTTCCCACACCTCAGACCAGAAAGCGATATCCGCCTCGGTAGGCTCCGGCGTGTCCAAACCAGCGCACCAAAAATCCGGGAACCCTTGTAACCTGGCGCACTCGGTGGGGGTAAGCCTTCTCACACTGTAACCAGCATTGACAAAGGTGGGGTCCTTGAAATCCCTCGCGTTCAGCGTGGGAGCCTTTTCCCGCTCGATCTGCGTGTAGGTGCAGGGGGTCATGGCGTAGGTCGGCCCCTCCACCACGGCAATGCCGCCCTGATTGCAGGAGGGGTTGCCGCCGCTCTGATCCAGCGTCCGGGAGGTATCGGCCTCGTAGATGCCAGCGCAGGGGTTATCTGAAAGCATCCCGGCACTGTAGGCCGCGCCGATGCCGAAAGTTCGCACCGCCAGTTCCGCACAACGGGTTTCACCCACGTCAAAAGTGTTCAGCGTGTTGGCGACCTCTGCCGCTTTCCACACCTGGCCCTCTTGTGCGGAGTGGGGCCGGGTGCCTTTGCAGAACTGCACGAACAGGGTCTGGTCGTTGTTGCAGGAGAGGGTGGCGGACACATCCTCCTGGATGAGCGCACCCTTGCCGCCGCCCTCGCAGCCGGAGCGTATCTTCAGCGTCTTGGGCGTGTCGGCCTCCACCACGAAGGGCTGGTTGTTGCCCCCAGTGCCGTAGGTGGAGCTGACCGTGGGGGCCGTGTCCAGCGGCCCGGTGTATCTGGTGTCCTGGCTATGGTTCTCATAGACGGCGGTGGGGATGGACCCCGCCCGGAGGGTGGGCGCGCGTTCCTCCTCATAGCCAATGCCCCAGCTCCGGGCGGAACATTCCTTGCAAAACCCCGCCGCCAGTACACAGGGCGGATGCCCATGCTCTTGGGCGCGGAGGGTGGCGGTCACCTCTTGGGAAATATCCATCCGACCGCCGCCCTGGTCGTTCAGGCAGATGCCGCCTGCCGCTCCAAAGCCAGCCGCAGAATCTCTGGCAGCTCTTTGCCACGCGCGGAAGCCCTCCGCAGAATACCCAGACAAGCCTTCGGACTCAAATAATACTTGTCCGGCACATCGGCCTGTAAGATCGCCGACAAGGTAGACGCGGCGTCTTCGCTGGGGGACTCCCCAATGTTGCGCATCGAAAGTGCGGTACGCAACGCTCCATTGCTCTCCCAGGTAAATGTCGGCGTAGGGCCAGCGGTCTTTCTCAGGCATAGGCACCTCGGCCCCCGGCTCTGCGATGCCGATGACTGCATCGAGGACCGCTTTGAAGTCGGCGCCCCCGTTCGAGCTGAAGGCACCGGGGACATTCTCCCAGCAGACCCAGCGCGGGAATCTTCCATTAGTTGCACACCTCATTTCCTTGATGATGCGGATGGCCTGATAGAAAAGGGAGGACTGCGCCCCCTCCAGACCGGCCCGCTTGCCGGCGATGCTCATGTCGGTGCAGGGAGAGCCGAATGTGATGATATCGACCGGCTCTATCTTTCCGCCGTCCATCTGCGACACATCACCGTAGTGCTTTACCTGCGGCAGTCGCTTAGTTGTTACCCTGATAGGGAACGGCTCGACTTCCGACGCCCACACAGGTGTAATCCCGGAGATAAGCCCAGCAAGCGGAAATCCCCCGCTCCCGTCAAAGAGGGAGCCGAGCGTGAGATTATTCTTTTCCATCCGGCACCTCCACTTCCTTGACAAGCTCCGAGTACATGAGCTTCTCGCCGTTCCTTATGACATACACGTCCTCTGCCTTGGAAGTGTTCTCCACAAACCTGCGGAGGATGACGGATGCGTATTTCGGATCAAGCTCCATCGTATAGCATGTGCGGTTCAGCTGTTCACAGGCCATGAGCGTGGAACCGCTGCCGCCGAAGGTGTCTACCACCACAGAATTCTCCTGCGTGGAGTTTTTGATAGGATAGCCCAGCAGGTCAAGAGGCTTGCTGGTCGGATGATCCTTGTTGCGTTTCGGCTTGTCGTAGTTCCAGATGGTGGTCTGCCTGCGGTCGGAGTACCATGAGTGCTTGCCGTTCTGAAGGAAACCGTACAGAACCGGCTCATGCTGCCACTGATAGTCGCTGCGGCCCAGCACCAGGGAGTTCTTCACCCAGATACACACCCCGGCCAAGTGCAAGCCGGCGTCGATGAATGCCCGGCGGAAATTAAGCCCCTCAGTATCCGCATGAAAAACATAGGCCGCCCCTCCCTTTTCGAGGTGGGCGACCATGTTCGTGAGGGACTGGAGGAGAAAACGGTAGAAATCATCTCCCTTGATGGAGTCGTTCTGGATGGTTAGCCCATCCGAGGACTTGAAGGAGACGCCATAGGGGGGATCGGTCAGGATGAGGTTGGCCTTCTTGCCGTCCATCAGCGTGGCCACGTCCTCAGCAGAGGTGGCGTCGCCGCACACGAGGCGGTGCCTGCCCACCGTCCAGACATCGCCTCGCTTCACAAAGGAGGCTTTCTCCAGAGCGGCGGTTAGGTCAAAGCCATCATCATGCGCCTCCACCTTGGAGAGGTCGGCGAACATGGAGGCAAGCTCCTGCTCGTCAAAGCCGGCGGGATACACATCCGCGCCGCCGGCGGTGAGGTCGGCCAGCAGGGACGTCAGCTTTTCATCGTCCCATTCGCCAGTGATTTTGTTGAGGGCGATGTTCAGCCGCTTTTCGTCCACCTCGGACAGGTCGACCACGCTGACCTCGCTCTCCGTCACACCCAGATCCAGAAGAACGCGGAGCCGCTGGTGGCCGCCGATTACATTCCCTGTGCTGCGGTTCCACACGATGGGCTCCACGTTCCCGAAGGAGAGGATGGACGCTTTCAGCTTTTCATAGGCCGGGTCTCCCGGCTTGAGAGCCTTCCGGGGGTTGTACTCCGCCGGGTTCAGCTCCGATAATTTCATCTTCACAATTTCCATCGTGAAGGCCTCCTTTTGTTGTCTGTCACCGCTGTCCGACGCTGGCGGTCGCCGTACCCGATGCAAGACCACGCGCAAAGGAGAGAAAGCGCGGGGCCAAAAACCTCCCTTCAAAAAGGATGGCGGCCCTCCCGAAGGAGGGCCGCCTGGCTGATTTAGAATTCATGCAAGCCTACCATAACACAGATAGGGGCGTTTCGTCAAGTTTCACACCGTTTCACGCCGTTTCAACTTTTGGGGTTCAGATACCGATGGCAAATCAGCTTGACGCTGTTTGCCGTGTTCCTGCCGCCGATGGCCTCGGCCACCTGGGGCCAGGTCATGCAGTGGAGGAACCGCAGGCGGAAAATCATGCGGGTCTGGTCATCCTTGATGGCACCGATGTACTTCTCCAGCCTTTTCTTTTCCTCGGCGCACCTCGATTCGAGGTGGGAGATCCGTTCCTTCAAATCCTCGATCTCAATGACCAGGTTGCTCACTTGATCCGAAACGCCCGACGCGTGCGGCATCCCGGTGATCTCCTGCGCCCCCAGCCCTGCCGCTGCGTACAGGGACGCGAGCATCTCCCGGTTCCGCTCTAACCGCTCATGTAGCTTGTAGTATTTCGATAGTTCCTGCAGCGTCATGCCACCAGCCCCTCCGTGCTATGTATTCCTTCAAAATCCCAGACGTTTGGGATTTTGGCCCGGTTTCTCTTTGTGCCAAACCGAGCCAGTTTTCGTGAAGTGCATCCAGCCGACCCCCGGCTCATATCTGGCCGCAGGTTTCCGGCAGACCGGGCAGTAGATGGACGGATGCACACCAGCGGACTGCATCCCGCCCCGGCTGTTCCCACTTCTTCTGCTCATGCCCCATTCTCCGGTTTGTGGCGGTAAGCCACCCAGGTCTTGCCAAGGTTCTCAAACACCGCCATTTCGCCGTGAGCCTCTCGGCAAAGCTCATATTCTGCGTCAACCAGCATACACCACGATCAGGCCAGCATCCTTGATGTCCCGCTCCTCGCCCCATTCAATCTCCTCTCTGACCTCCCGGCCAGAAAGCATTTCAGCTAATTCTTTCGCTGTCATTTTATAAAACCTCCAAATACACAAACGTATGGGAATTTCCCTTGTTCTCAGGTGTGGCCGATGCGCATCTATTCCGGCGCGGCCTTCTGAGCCTCACGGACATCAACCAGACGAACGTCGCCCCACCGCTCCAAGAGCATGGCAAGGGCCTCCTTGATGCCCAGGATGTGCCAACTGGCACAGTTTACTTGAAATGTCAATATTAGCACGGCGTGCTACCTCCCTGACTCCTGTAATCCTCCCCCACCATCGTCAGGACAGTGGAAACCTCGCGAAGCCTGCTCACAATCGCCTCGATCCGACTCTCATTTGACCCCTTTGGCGTTTCCACGGCAATCAGGTCATCGCTCCCAAAATTGGTCGTGATAATGGTGGGCTTCATATCCTCATAGCGGTCGTTGAGAATGTTGTAAAGCGTAGAAATAGACCACTCCGTGACCTGCTCCTTGCCCAAGTCATCAATGATGAGCAGATCCACATCCTTGTATGCCCGCAGGATTGCCTCCTCGCTGACCTCGCGCCCATCGAACGCCTTTCTGATATCCATCAGCAGTTCTATGGAGGTCTTACAGACTACTGGAACGCCTGCCTCAATCAGCTGAAGGGCTATCGCGGCGGCCAGATGGGTCTTGCCTGTGCCATAGTTCCCTTCGATATACAGCCCCTCCCCGGTGACCAGCTTTTCCGGAAAACGATCTGCATACTCCTTTGCCACCCGTAGCCACCTCTTGCGTTCCGGCGTGTCGGCCTTGAAATGCTCAAAGGTACGCTGACGGAACCGTTTCTTAATTCCGCTCCTGCCCAGCAGCCGCTCGATTCGCTGTTTGCGCCGCTTGGCGTTCTCCACCTCCGCTGCCTCCTGCTTGCGCCGCTCCTCCTGGACATCGTACTCAGCCCAATATGCCGCCGCCCCCTCGCAGGTACAACGCTGGGGCGACGGGTTCCAGAAACAGATCTCCGGTCTCTTGCCCAACAGCAGGAAAACAAGCCCTTCATGGTAGAGCGTAGCCCCGCAGAATTCGCAGGTTTCCGGGGGCGGTGCCGGGGAGCGGGCCGGAATGCCTAACTCCTCCGCATCCTTGCTGGTGATGGGGCCGTTGCCGTTAAACTTCGGTCTTAAACCCTGTGCTCGGTCGGGAATGCCATCCCGAACCGCTTCCTTGGCTCTGCTTTCTTCCATTGTCTTGTCCTCCGTATTGATTTTCCCATTCCTTTCCGTCCAGCCACGTGGCGGGGAGCGGGGTATAACGTTCTTCCCGGAATCGGAAGTCGTTCAACACGCAGCCTTGGACAGCCGCTACAATCCGCTCGGTCAGAGCGTCGTCGGGGTCTGTCTTGGCCCACGCTTTCTCCGCCTCCCCCAGTTTCTGCTTACGAGGATAGGCCGCCCAAAACAGGCTGAATCTCGCTTGCTGATCTTCGGTCAATGAAGACGCCTTCCTTCGCCGGGGCGATGGGGGCTCTCCGCCTCCGGCCTCGCCGGAGGACGGTATATCTTTACTTCCCTTTCCTTTACTTTCTTTTTCTTTTCTTTTAGGGCCATCTTTGCTACAAAAATCGCCATCCTTGCTACAATCATCGCCATCCTTGCTGCAATCATCATCGAAATCGGCGCACTCTTCCAGGCCCTCGGATTCGTCATTTTTTCCCAAGAGCCAATAGTCGGCTATGACAGCCCTTCTACGCTTCTCCTTTTTGGCAGCGTAGAACCGCCTTTGTATACCTCTGCTCGTCAAGATGGCGTTCTCCTCAAACAGCCTCTTATCAAAGAGTCCAATCTGCAAGCACGCCCCGACAGCCGCCTTGACTGTCTCGGATTTAACGCCGCTGCCCATCCTCCTCGCGGTGGTGGCCGCATCGGCGTAACTCCAACGATAGAAGTATCCGTCAAACTTATAGGCCATCTGACACAGGTAAAAGTAGACGCTGAATCCAATCCAGCCCTGCGCATCAAGGAGCCTGTCTATCTTCGTGTCTCCATCGAAAATGTTTGTCGCCCATCCGGCGTAGTCAAGCCCTGGTTTCGGCTTGCCAGCCATTTCCTACCTCACCGCCTTTTTGCGGGAAAGTCCGGGGGTAATTCCCCCGGATATCCCTTTGTTGTTATGGATGTGAGAGCCTCTATGCAAGGCTCTCCAAACGCGCCTGCTCCCTCAGATCGTAGAGAGCGTTCAGGTATTGGGTAAGCCGCTGAGCCCTGACCGTTTCGGCTATCAGGATGGCGAGGTAAGGCTCGCTGTGGCGCGTTCCATTCAGATCGTTGATGTACTCCATCTTGTGCCGTGCTGCCGGGAGCGCCAGCCGATATTCTTCTTTAGAGATGGGGGTACCGGCGCTTTCTTCAGCGGCAGTATGTAGGTCAAACACATCCATCACCGCCTCCGCTATTCTGCGCAGATGATGATCTCGACATGACGCGGCACTGCTTTCCGCACCCGGCTGATGAAATGTCCCTCATTGCTGGCGGCGTTGGACAGGTGCAAGAGGTACAGTGTGCGGCAGGTTGACAAGTCCAAGGTGCGCAGGTATTGGCACAGTGTCTCGATCTCCATGTGGCTGTTGGTAACGCGCTCTTTCACCTTGTCTGGCATCCGCTCGCACCGGGCCAGGATGTCCTTGTCATAGTTGGCCTCCAGCGCCAGCAGGTTCACGCTGGGGAAGGTGTGGCCCAGGTTGACGGTGTCGGTGGCGAATGTCAGCCGCTCCCCGTCCCGCCAGCTATAAATCAGGAATCCAAGGGGTTCCTTTGCGTCATGCCAGGTACGGAAGGGCATAATCTCCAGGCTGCCCACCCGGAACTGCACCCCCGCCTCTACGGGGGTGATGAGGGCACAGTCCAGCTTCTCGGCGGTCCCCTCGCTTGCGAAGACCTCCACGCCGGATTTAATCATGTCCATCACGCTCTTTGCGTGGTCTTTGTGCTCGTGGCTGATCAGGCAGGCCCGAATCGCCGACAGGTCAAATCCCAACCCCTTTTTTATCCGGCGGAAAGAAATGCCGCACTCCAGCAGAATCGCTGTCTCACCATCGTTGACCACATAGCAGTTGCCGCGGGAGGAACTGGCAAGCGAGGTAAAAGTCATATGGGATTCTCCTCCTTCTGAGCCTGCCCGCTGTCGGCGGCTCCGGCCTGCTGTCCGCCGCTGGTGTCCACGTCTACGGGATCGGTGGGAACGTGGAGTTTCTGGTACTCCGTGGATTCTTTGATTCTGTTCTGCACCCATTCCGGCAAGGCCGCAAAGCCCTCATCGCTCCACTCGTTGACGTCGAACTTGATAAACGGCGTATTGCTTACAGGGGCCGGAATGCCTTTGGGGATGGCGCTCACCGCCGTCACGTTGACGTACCCGTTTTCATTCACACCCACGCTCAGCATACACGGCTTACCCAGCTGGTCGTTGACCTCTGTGTCCGCCAGTTCTTCCTTGGTATAGGTCCTGCTGTTCCACCCGCTGAGAATGACCATCAGGTTCCCCTTGGCGGAGCTGGTGGCGTTGATCGCCTTGCTCAGCTGCTTGGGCGTTCCGTTTTCGTCCAGTTCGGAGGGAATGTCCCACACGAACATCAGCCGATTTTCATACCGGCCCTTTTTGTCTCCAAAGGGCGGGATGTACTGTTCCCCGATGAACACCACTCCAACGCACACCGCCAGATAGCTGCCCGCCTCCACCGTGGGCGCCATGGGTTTCATGATGGATTTTAATTTCATTGCAGCTCGCACCTCAATTCCTTGTCATTTTCGGACACCACCAGGCGTATCACCTGAGTGTCGGCCTGGGCCAGCGGGGTCACGCTCTCGGCGTTGTCCACAAAAAGCGGCACCTGGGCGCCGTAGTGCCGGGAAAGCGTGTTGATGATGTCGATGCCGGCGTTGAACCTGGCTCCCGTGTTCAGGCCCTCGCCAAAGGGCACTCCGTCCACCGTCACATCGCAGCAGTCCTCTAGGCCGCCGTTGATCTGCTCCCGGAAAAGCCGGAACCGCACCATGGAAAACCGGCGGTTGATGCTCTCCTCAATGAACTGCACCTTGTACCGTGTGAATTCCTCGCAGAGGTACAGCATTCCATCCAGCTTGTTCAGCTCATCGGAGGCCGCTGCGGCCTGCTCCCGCAGTTCCTCCATACGCTTGCTGGCGTACTCCAGCGCCGTTTTCTTGGAAAGCTCGCCGGACAGCCTGTCCAGTTCCCTGTCCGCATCGGCCAGCGCACTCCGGCAGGCCTGAACACGGGCCGCCGTTTCCATCGCCAGCCCATCCAGCTCCACATGGATCGCTGCGGCCTGGGCCTCCAGCTCCGCCTTCCGGACGGCGTAGTCCTCCATGTCCGTGATCTCCGCTTTGGGTGCGCTCTCCAGCTGCTGGAGCCGGGCGGTCAGCTCCTTCGCCTGTTTCTGGCTCTCGGTGGACTCCCGCTCCAGCTTGGCAATGTCCTCACGGATGCCCTCCAGCGCCTTCTTGGCGCAATTGGCGGCGTCCACGGCTTCCCCCTTACGTCTTGCCTTGTCCTGCTCAAAGCCCGCCACAGCGGCCTCCAGCTTGTCTTTGGGAAGTGCCTGGCCGCAGGTAGGGCAGATGCCGCCCTTGAACTCCTCCCCGTTGATCTCGTTCCATCTGGTGCGGCAGGCGCTTACCTCGCCCTCCAAGGAATTATGCCGCCCGCGCAGATACTTCAGGTCGCTCTGACGCCGGCTCTCCTGGGCGCGGATGGCGTTGATGCCCTGCCGGACCGCCGAAGCCTCGTCCGTGCCTTGGGTCTGCTGCTGGGCCAGCCGGTGGGCGGCGTTCTCGTTCTCCAGCCGCCCCAGCTCATTGCGGATGCTGGCGAGCTGGTTTTGCAGATCTGTCCGGCCGCCGTCGCGCTCCGCCTGATCCACCTCCCGCTGGGCCGCTGTCCGGCGCTCCTGGGCCTCTGCCCGCTGCCGTTCCAAGGCGTCGAAGTCGATTCCGGAGAGATCGCCGATGGTCTTCTTGCACTCGTCCAGCCGCGCCGGGGTGTATTCCCGCGTCTTGTTCAGCCCCTTGCGCTGGGCCGCCAGCTTTTTGCGGTAGTCGTCCAGGGTCAGCCCCCGCAGAGCGGAGGCCAGAGGAGCGAACCGGGCGTCGCTGGCAAGGATCTCCTCGTCCGTGGCCACCGCCGCCACATCGAACAGCACCTCCCGTCGCTTTTGCCAGGGCAGTGCCTCCGGGAAAAAGAATAGATTAGTCAGCAGCTTGAACCGATCCTCATCGATGATCTCCCCTACCCGGCGGGCGAATTCGTTCTTCTTGCAGGGCACGTCGTCCACAAAGTAGTCGCTGCTGTGGCCATCGCGGGTCTTTTCGGCACTGCCGCGTTTCGTGCTCCAGAGCTCATAGTAGGTGCGCTTGAGTTTCCGCTCCATGCCGTCCACAAGGAGCACCGCCTCCACCGAGGTGATCGCCCCGGAGTCCTTCACCTCACCCATGTGCTCGCCCTCTTGGACGATGGGCTTGAGCGCCTCGGACTTGGCGCTCCCCTTGCTGTCCTTGCCGAACAGGAGCCAGGTAAAGGCGTCGTAGACGCTGGACTTGCCGGTGCCGTTCGCACCGAAGATGCTGGCGTTCCTGCCATCAAAGCGGAACTCCATGTGCTCGTAACACTTGAAATTTTCAAGCGTCAGGGAAGTGAGCTGCATTTTCATGATTGCATTTTCCTTTCTGACCTGCTATACTGCAGGTGTACTGAATTGTTTTTTGCCCCTTGGCCCGTCGGGTGTGTTACCGCCCGGCGGGCCTTTGCGCATCACATTAATCACTCTGTTTGAGGAGAATAGCAAGGAGCCTGTCCGAAAAATAAGAAAAAATGGTGTAGAAAATACCGCCAGAGACTTGTCTATATGTGACAATTTGGTCAATTCAGACCATAAACTACACAAACAATAGCGTCCAATGTTGGGCAGTATGGTCGCTGCCACCGCCGTCTTTACAGGGCGATGTACACGACCTCAGAGGCCACCAGATCGGCCAGGTTCGCCTCCAGGAAAGCCTTGATGGTCTTCCGGGCGGTCAGCTTCCACATCCCGCCGTCGGCCTCGAACAGTCCGATGTTCCCGTCCTCGTCCAGCCGGAGAAGGAACTCGCTTTCCGGCTGCTCCACCTCCTGGAAGGTGCGGAAGGGACTCAGCGGCACACGCGGCTTTATGTGTTCCATGGTTTTGAGGGCTATGCCTTGGCGGGCCTCCACGGTCTGGGAAACCCCGTTGTCGTTGGTGGTCACGCCGTTCTCCTTGTTGATGCGGGAAATGAGGTCCAGCAGGTAGTCCACACCCTCGCCGGGGGCGAACCGGCTCCGCAGTTCGATGATGGCCTTCTCATACTCCCGGAACCCGTCCTGGAAACCCGGCACATCGGTGGCCTTGGCCTCATAGTAGACCTGCCGGAAGTACCGGGCGTCGGGGTCCGGCTGACCGAAGCAGCGGACGGTCAGGTGGTTAGGGATGGTGATGTAGAGCGGCGCCGCCATGTTCGCCGCCTCGGTCTGCACCATCTTCACCAGGGCCTCCAGGCTGTGGAGCGGAAGGGTGTCCGGGTGGTAGATGTCGGGGTGGATCTCCTCCACACCGCCATTGCCGCTGATAACGAACGTGCTGCCATCGACTTGCTGCACGAACGGCTGCGTGGTTTTCTGAATGTGAGCGATGAATTCTTTCAGCATGACTTATGTACCTCCTATGCGGTTCTGATGATTTTCAACTGGACGGGTCGTTCCTGTTCGGCCCCGTCAAATCCCATCTGTCCGGGAATCTGAGGGCTCGCCTCCACCATACACATCTCGCCGGTGTTCCTGTCCTCCATGGCGTGTAGGGTGGTGCCCAGGGGGAGCATTTTCCCGAAGCCCAGCTTGGGAGTACACTCGACCTTCACTTTCGTTCTTTGCTCGTTTGGGGTGAATCTCCAGGTCATGGTGAGTGTGCGCAGGGATGTTGCCTGGGTATTGGGGTTCATGATGTCATCTAAGATCTTTGCCATACTGTAATCTGCAATCTCCATGAAGGCACCTTGGTCCATTTCGAGGATTGATTTTACGTGCATTGAGCCGATGTTCAAGGTTTCCATACTTTTCACCTCCTTTCGTGGCCCGGCATCAGGCCATCCGCTCCAGCGAATCCTCCACGACCTTCCGTACCGCGCCCCGCAGCTTTTCAGCCTTGCTGCTGTCTGTGGCCTTGATTTGCTCCAGGGTATCCATCATCTTGTCGTAGGTATCCTGCCAGCTGTCGAACAGCACCTTAAAGGTAGCCGTATCGGGATCAGCCTGGGCCAACTGCTTTTCAAGGGCCTGCACCCGCTCCGCACCCTCGGCCTTAGCCTTGTTCACCGCATCGGCAGTCAGGGCGTCCTTTTCCTCCTGGGTGAGCTCCCGGACCTCTGGCCCCTTGGCCTTCAGATCAGCCAGTTCCTTTTGCGCAGCCTCAAGGGACTCCTCGGCGGCCTTGCGCTTTTCCTCGGCCTTCTTCTTGGCGTCCTTGGCCTTGTCCACCTTCTCCGTCATCTCGGCAATGGCGGCCTGTCGGGCGGCCTCCACCGCCGCCGTATCCGCCTCGGCGGGCCGGTTGCGGAGTTCCTCCAGTTCCCGAACCAGCCGGGCGTGTTCCTCCTCGGCGGCCTGGGCAGAGGTGTTGGCCTCACTCAAAGCGTCTTGGAGCCGGTTGGCCTTGTCCCTCTGCTTATCGAGGGCCTTCTGCGCCGCCTTTGCGGCGGCTCTGGCCTGGTCAGCCTCCACTCCGGCGCTGGTCAGCCTGGCCTCGTAGACCTGGGCCTGACCGGCGATTTCCTCCCGGAGCCGCTCGGTTTCCTGCCGGAGCCCGCGGGCCTCATCCTCAGCAGCGGCGGCCTTTTCCTCGGCCTCGTTCCTAGCCTTGAGGGCTTCGTTCAGCTCCCGGACACTCATGTGCTCCACATCGTTCTCAACGGCGAACCGCTCCCGCTCTTCCTCGTCTGGGATGGCCAGAAGGCTCAAAGCCTTGGAGTAGGTCAAATTCCCAAACGTCTGGGACTTTGCCTCACCGCCGAACAAGCTCTGCTGGTCACTCCCGTACTCCCGAAATACCCGCATAAGGTTCTGCGC
Source organism: Anaerotruncus sp. 1XD42-93 (assembly GCF_009917605.1). Classification (NCBI taxonomy): domain Bacteria; kingdom Bacillati; phylum Bacillota; class Clostridia; order Eubacteriales; family Oscillospiraceae; genus Anaerotruncus; species Anaerotruncus sp. 1XD42-93. Next base: position 21,349 of record NZ_QZEG01000034.1, read on the forward strand.
TTGGGAAGGGGAATAGTCGACTTCGGTCTTCAAATACTCCCCCCAGCTTCCATGGGGCAGTTTCGCTTTGGCCTCCGTCAATCGCCGACCGACCTCAATGGAGTTGTTGAGCAACATCCTACCGGTCTGATCCTTGATCGTGCGAATTTCCGCCGCCAAAATCTCAGGTGACTTGCCGGAGTCCACAGTGGGAAGCGGCATCTCTACGGCAGCGGGCGGGCCTCCCACCCCAAAGTCCTGACTGAGGAGCTGGCCCTCAGTTACTTCCATTTCACTCATGCGATCTTCGTCCTTTCTTTCGGCCTTACGTGGCGGACATGATTCAGCCACGCCGTTTCAAATGCCGTTACTTCCGGGGTGCGGCCACAATTCCGAAGCCCCCGGTTTTGCCTGACAGTCTTGGTTTCCTCGTCAAATTCCAGCGTAAAGAATGGTATGTTCGGCTCCGCCACCTGACGGATGAACAGGATCGCAGTCTTTCCCTCTGCGTGGCGCTTTGCGTAGGTGGCCACACAGTGATGCAGGTCCTTCCCCTCCCGGATCAATTCGGTTTCGTTTTGACAGGGACGGATCAGAAGACCGTTCAGTTCAAAGGAGAGGTATTGCAGTTCCTCCGCACGTTCGATGAACATCTCATTGAGTGCCGCATCCTCCCTGGCCTTTTGCTCCGCCATAACTTGGTCGTGGGCGGCTTTCAAACTCCTGGGCCAGCGAACCAGGCTGTCTGACAGATCCCGGTGGAGCCTTTGGGCCATGTTCCAGTAATCTTGAAGGGTATACCACTGTCCTTTCTGATTTTTGAGGTATCTGAGAATGCGCCAGAAGTCTTTTTTGAAGCCGTCCGTCAAAATGCGGTTGATCTCATAGGCCGGCTTGCTCCGCAGCAGTTTCATATCCTCCGGCAGTTTCAGCGGTAGCCCGGAGGTTTTTGCCAGCCGGTACCGTTCCAGATCTTCGACATCCCAGCGCATCCGCTGCATATACCGAAATTCCTCTTTATTGAGGCCCAGCATCTGTGCCGGGCGCTTTTCCTTCCAATTGACGTCTTTTAGCTTTGGAATGCCACCGTGATCGGAACCGCAGCTCCTTTCTTTGTCAATCAGTTCCGCCAGAAAGCGCCCACAGCCCTGCACCAGCAGGTTTTCCACAGTAGGACGTTTGCGCCATAAGGCCAGATAAGCCACCAGGCGTTTGCCCTCGGCGTCCTGATACAGATCCAGCTTGCAGTTCTCTGCCGTGGTGCCCTCCAGCAAGGATTTATCCCAGGGGTAAACCATGGATGCCTCACCGTACACATCGCAAAAGGTCTTCCGCTGCGCCCACTTATGGAGGATTGAAATAGAACCGCCCAGGGTTCTCATATAGCCCATCAGCCGGACAACCTTCTTCTCCTCCACCACCCAGGCACTGTAGGGGTCTGTTGTGTATTGGCTGTCCCCGGACTTTGCGATTTTCCTCTTTACCAGCCAGTCGGCCAGCACAAAGCGGTCTTGACGTTCCTCTATGGGGAGGCGTGACATGGTGGTAATCCAGGCGCAATCTTCAATCCCTCTCGGAATGCTCCCAATGTGTACCACTTTCACATCACAGCCACAAACGGGGCACATAGTTATGCTGCCGCTGATCACGCTCTCTGACATCTCATGATGATACCACCCAAACGGGGCAGGGGCATAGGCTACGCTGCATCCGCCGGCATCAACCTTTTCAGCGAAGAACTTCTTCCCGCAGTGGGTGCATACCACCTCTACCGCCGGGCGCATTTGGTCCTCCAGGGGCTCGTAAATCCGGCTCGCTTTGTAGATCAGGTACTCTTTCTGGAAAACATCCTGCTCTAAAGCCCATTGGATCAGGTCAACGGGCGGCGTCTTGGGCAGTAGTGGCGTATAATCAATCTGCTCCACGTCCTCTGCCCCCTCACAGAAAATCTGCAATGTCTACACGCTTTTTTGCGGGGGGCGTGGGAGCGTCCTTGACTTCATCGGGGCTGGGCAGTCCATAGAATTCCCGAAGGATACGGTCCGCCTCCGCAGGGGCCACACAGGAGAAGCTGCCGGTCTTGTGGCTGTCGGCATAGGCTTTGATCTTTTTCTCGGCCTCGGTGATGCTCATGGCCTCCACCTGCAAATCCTGGGCGACCAACTCTGCACTTTGGGGCTCCTGGCGGCAGATGTCTTTCAGCTGCTCGGCCACCATCCACTGCGGGGAACGATCCTTGACCTTCGCCTGTTGGGCCTCCAGCGCGATGACCGCTTTCGTCTGCCATTCGTTCATAGGCTTGACATTCCTTTCTTCCCCCCATATAATGGGGGTGGTTGTTAGATTTGGCCTTCCGGCCTCCCGTCCTCGATGTTTGCGGCATCGGGGGCGGTTTTCTTTCGTTCTGGACACCATGCCGGAATATACGGCAAAAAATGTTCGCGTCCGACCGTGTAACCGCGGTAACGTCCGCTGCGCCTTGTGTGACCGACATCCGCTCAATGCGATCCCGTCCATGATCCTCTCCCAGCCAAATACTGCGATACCCCATCCTGACCTGCCGTGCGAACATGCGCAGCCCTTCAAAGGATTGCGGCCAGCCGTACAGTTCACACAGCCGTCGGTAGGCTTTCATCACGTCGTAGCGCATAGATTTTTATCTCCTTCCTGTTACAGGGCGGTCTGGGCCGTCTTTTTTTGTTTGACCCTGCGCCAATGGCCATACCGCCTCTCTGGTGTTCTTATGTACGACCTTGACCCCAGTCAGCGTCACGCCGCACTCCTTGGCGATGCCCTCATTGAAGATACTCCGTAGCGCCTCCGCGATCAGCCCGATATTCGGCTCGTTCAGAAACACGCCGCCGTCTACTTGCCTCATGGTTATTGCCTCCTTCCTGCCGCCGGGAGCGGCCTTATTCATGCGCCGGACTGAGCGTCCAAGGGTTGGTCGCTGGGCGGCTTATTTTTTGTAAGCATCCTCGACTGCTGACCGCATCAGCCCGTCCACCATCTCCTTGTAAGAGCCGCCAGCGGGCCGGATGTGCGCGACCCCCTCAAGCTCCTTGTCGATGGCGTCCACGCGCTCAATGATCTCCTCCATGCGTTGCTCGAGTGCGGCAACGCGGGCTTCCATGCTCAAATTTTTCTTTGACAAATTGATTCCTCCTTATTGCAAGGGCAACAGGAGGTATGGTATACTTTTCCTGTAACCCTGTTCTGGATTTAACTGTTAGTAGGGTTGCATGGCCTCTCGGTGTTGCTAGCGCCGGGAGGCCGCTCTGTGCAAGGTGGTGTTTAACAGTGAAACTAAAAAATAAGGGAACCTTTGTTTTGAATACCGACACTAACCAGATCACAAAAATAAAACTAGGAAAAAGGAAAATCATTTTAACTGATCGAGACAGAGAGAACGTTATGTTTTTATTCCATAGCTGTTATCTCTCTTATGGCTTTGTCTCGATTACTCAAGATGAATTTCTAAAAATTTTTAGTGACTTTAAAAAGGCAGTCTGTGCTTTAGAATCTTTAATCGATAAAGGGTATATCGAGGTAGATAAAACTAACCCCCAAAATTACACCTATCGCCTTACCCGTTCTGGAATATCTTACTTCGCTGATCGGCAAGAGATTGCTCATGACCGCCGAATGGGGAGGTTTTGGGATTTTCTTCAGCTATTGCTTGCCGCTATCCTTGGTGCTATGGCCTCACAATGGTTAGAACCAATAATACAGTTAGAACGACTGCTACAATAATTGAACTTCCCCATGTAATGCTTATGACCTTTTTCCATTTTTGAAACCGGACAGACAATTCGTGGAATGCCAAATGGTAACGTTCCATTTGATAGGCTGTCTCTTGCAAGAGCTTGCAGTCTGAAAATGTTTTGCACCTTTCGGAGGCTTTAAGGGATGAGAGGATCAGTAAGAATTCTTTTCTCTCATCCAGCGGAAAGGTTTTTACGTATACAATGGGCCTGTCCTGAAATGCCTCTTCTTTTTCATTTGGTAAATCAACTGCAATAAGCCGGTTTCCGAAATGATTTAGATTATCTTTCAATTTACACCTCCTTTTTGTCATCTTCGGGTGGCTTTTTCTTGCGCTTTAACTCTCTGCTGGTTGCCTCCTTCGCCAACATGAGGAAGGAGGGAGACATATGTTTTATGCTTATTGCAGTGCCCCTGGATGCAAGCATATTGTTGCCTTTGGGCCAGATCCAATCGAAAAGCTCAATCCACGATTTTTTCCCGCGCCCAAATTCTGTGAAAAATGCGGTGCTCCTATGATCAGCAAATGCCCATCCTGTGGCACATACCGCGAGAGTCTTTCGGCCAGCCATTGCCCGGATTGTGGTAAAGCGTACAAGTAGAAGATGATCCCTTACTCCAGTTTTGTCCCACATCCGCTGCAGAAAGCAGCATCCTCATGATGCCAAACTTTACTGCACTGCTGACAGTGCACATATCGCGTCTCAGCTCTGACTTCCACCTCGGCGTCAGTGCTGTCCTCTTGCACCTGACACATCAGTTGGAGTGAAGTAAATCGGAATATCTCAGGTAAATCAGCGTAAGTAGTCCGGCTTTCTGCCAAAAGTCGGGCTACTTGCTTTGCTATTGCCCGTTTCCGTTTCTGATCTTCTGCATAGCTCATCTGGCTCACTTCTTTTCATCTCTTTCGCTCGCTGGTCATATACTGGGCTGGTCGCTGGGCTCGCTGGGCTGCGCCCGGTCCGCCATCGCAAGCACACCCTCCGCATAGCCCAGGATATACTCCCGCTTTTCTTCCGGCAGGATGGAAACGGCTTCGGTGATGTTCCGGACAATCTCTTTCTCCTTTGTGCTCATGGGGCACCTCCTTTCTTTTGGTGGTTGCCCCTTCCTCCAGTCTGTGGTATGATTTGGTTGGAGGAATGGGGTGAAAATATGAATCTCTCAAAAATCTCTGAAATTGTCGATGTCACAAGTTGCAGGGATGTGAATCGGTATCTTGATTCGGGGTGGGTTATCGTCAACATCCATAATGCCGCATTCGCTACCGGTGACCCAAAGACTTTCGGGCAAACGGCGCACTTTACTCTTGGGTGGAAAGGCAAAGACCCTAAATATCCAGATTTATCGCCTGACTATGGTACAAGCGATTTCCTAAATCCGGAGTAGGATCAAAAACGCCCTTTCTTCGCGAAACACGGAGTTTACCGCGATCCACTCGCCAGTTTGCAGCATTTCCGCCGCTTTTTGTACGTCAGCTGTTTCAAAGACTTCCAATGCGGACATCAGAATGCTGCTCCTGGTTGCCGGCTCAACACCCATGCTTCTAAGTTTCTCGGCCAGCAATTGCCTCCGCTGGCCGAGATGCTCTTTTCTTTCATTGCCTGCCATGTCCTTCACCTCCTTTTAGTAACGTTGTTACTTATGGTAGCATACATTGTTACTGTTGTCAAGAATTTTTTGTTGACAACGTTACCTTTTTTCTGTATACTTTATTCTGCGAGGAGGCGATTTGTTTGACTGTGGGAGAAAGAGTAAAAGCTCTTCGTGAGAAATTAGGTATCACGCAAGAAGAGTTTTCGCAGAGATTGGGCACAACCAGAAATACTATTACTAACTATGAAGCGAATCGTCGTGCACCAATGGATGCTACCATCAAATCCATTTGCCGCGAGTTTGATGTCAATGAGGAATGGCTCCGCACGGGTGAGGGCGAAATGTTTACCCAGATGTCCAGAACGGATGAGATTTCCGCTTTTGTTGGCAATATTCTGAGGGGCGAACCGGATTTTCGGCAGAAGTTCATTTCTGTGTTGGCCCGGATGACGCCCGATGAATGGCAGCTCCTTGAAAAGAAGGTTTTAGAGCTGTCGGAGGAAATAAAAAAAGCTGACCCCTGACGGGGCCAGCCATAGCGACAGCCGTTATTTGATATTCTGGACAAAATGATACACGTTGCGCAGTTTCCTTGTATCCATCTGGCGGATAGCTTGGATAATGCGCACAATCATAAACTCACGCGACTTTGCGTCACGGTTTTCGGCGGGCCTTTTATCCATCGTTGATTCCTTTCCACCCTGGCACCAAGGCTATGTATTTGCGCAATGTTACTATATCACAGGAATTCCGTCGATTTTCAGTGTAAAATGCCAGAAAAAAGAAAAAACCGCCCCCCAGTGTTACCAGCACCGAGGGCGGCGAGTGAAACAATACCGGGACAGGCCCGATAATCATTCCAAGACAAAATGATTATACCACCTGCCCCTGGGTTATTGCAACCATTTTTAAAGGGACAGGTGAATTTTTATGAAAAAGACGCAGTCATGTCCGCCCCCGGTACGCCGTGCCGCGCTGTATATCCGGGTATCCACCGAGGAGCAGGCAAAAAAAGGCTACTCCATCCCCGCCCAGCGGGAGGATCTGGAGGAGTACGCCCGCACCAACGGCTACGCCGTCGCCGGGGTATTCGTCGACGAGGGGAAGAGCGCCCGGAAGCGCTACACAGCCCGCTCCGCGTTTATGGAGATGCTGGAAAAGGTCAAGGCCGGGGAGATCGATGTGATCCTGTTTATCAAGCTGGACCGCTGGTTCCGGAACATCGCGGACTATTACGAGGTGCAGAAGATTCTGGATGCCCATAACGTGGCCTGGAAAACAACCCAGGAGCATTACGACACCGAGACCACCAACGGGCGGCTGTATATCAACATCCGGCTCTCCGTGGCCCAGGACGAAAGCGACCGGGACAGCGACCGCATCAAGTTTGTGTTTCAAAACAAGGTATCGCGGGGCGAGGCGATTTTCGGCAACCCGCCGCTGGGCCTGAAGGTGGAGGACAAGCATATCGTCCCGGACCCGGAGACGGCCCCGCTTGTGCGGGAATTGTTCCGTCACTACGAGTCCCACCGCAGCATCAGCCGCGCGGTGCGGGAAGTAGGGGAGCAGTTTGGCCGCATCCTGTGGCTGGACGGCACAAGGCGCATGCTGGCCAACCCGCTCTACAAGGGCGTTTACCGGGACAACCTAACGTACTGTGAGCCGTTGATCCCGCCAGAGGAATTTGACCGCGTTCAAGAGCTGCTGAAGGAGCGCTCCATCCGCCACAACCAGACCGGACGCATCTACTTGTTTTCCGGCCTGCTGGTCTGCTCGGAATGCGGGCGGAAAATGGCGGGCCGCTATGCGACTACAAAGCGGAAAGCGCATAACTGGGAATACCATCTCTACCGCTGCCCCACGGCAATGCAGTATCACCGCTGCCCCCACCGCAAGGAAGTCAACGAGGAGAAGCTGGAGGCATGGCTGTTGGAGCACATACAGGAGGAATTGAACGCGTATCAAATGCAATGGGAGGCCTCCGCGAGTGCGCCGGTGCGCCCCAAGGTGGATAAAGCGGCGATCCTTCGCAAGCTGGAGAAGCTGAAGCAGCTGTATATAGACGATTACATCACGCTGGAGGAATACCAGACGGACTATCAAAAATACCGTGGAAAGCTAGATGCTGAACAGCCCAAACCCCAGCGCCCCGACTTCGACCGCCTTCGCACCTGCCTCAACGCTGAATTCCAAACAGGCTATACCGCTATGTCCCCAATACAACGCCGTGACTTTTGGCATAGTATTATCAAAGAAATACGCCTAAATACAGAGAATTCTCCCCAAATTCTTTTTCGCGTTTGACTGTACTAATATATTTAGACCTGTCGGGGTCGTCGGGTCTGTATCCTCCTTTGACCATCTGGACGTATTTATTGTCAGCATCCGTGGCGTTCGCTATGGTATCCTCCAGTTCTTTACCAGCACCATCCAACGTGGCACTGGAACAGGCCGACAGCAGCAACATAATCGCTGCCAGCAGCGCAATTATTTTCTTCACTAAAATCACCTATCCTTCGTATCCTTTGGGGTATTTGATGTCCAGTAGTGGACGATCCCCAGGTTTCATTATTTTTGCCGCCATAATCGCTTTATGGCAGGCCAAGAGTTGATCTCTAATTGTCTCTAAGTGTGCCTTGCTCTGTGGGACAATGTACTTTTCGGAGCCAACCGCCAGAAGTTCGAGATACCAGTTGACCAGCTCCAGTTTGCCGAGACAGTAGGAGGAAATCATCATTTTGTCGTTGGCATCCTTGATGGCCTCGGTTTCGATCTGGATGTAAGATACCAGATCAGCGGGTATTTTCTTCAGCTTCTTTTTGAACATGAACACTCCATTCTGTCAAAGCATTAGTCCGCATTGATTCCATACTTTTTCACGAGCCGATTCCACTCGGCTTCGGTCTTATCGTCAGATGCAGAGGTAAAGAACGACATGATATTGCCTTCTGTATCATCAAATGTGATCTCATTGTAAACAATAAAATCCCAAACCAGGAATCCTCGTATGCCATTGATTTCCGCTTCAACTCTCTTGTGAACAAACCCGTGGATTTTAGAAATTTTCTTGGCCTCCGGTATTAGCTGTTGGATGATTGCAAGAACTGCCATCGCTTTTTCGCCGCTCATAACTATGACCTCCCAATTTTTCGTTGGTGTTGAAGTGACTTATTTGCGCTTGAGGGTTATATATGTATCGGTCTTTTCTACAATTTTGTACTTATCCCTCAGCGTATTCAGAACACCAACACCACCGGCACAAACGCCTATCGCAATGGCTGGAATAACTGCGGCTCCTAACGTAGCTGCCGCTGGTGTAGCCATTACAAGGCCAGCACCAGCCGGAGCACCACCCCCAACCGGAGCCACAGCAACCGCAGCTATAGCCACCGCTAATGACGCAACGCATACTCCCCATGCAACCTTTCCGGTCGCCTTTATACGCAAAACGCCGTTTTTTAAGTCGCCCTCGATTGTGATATATTCCTCATTATTTTTCACAGCCTCGGCGAACTCTTTCGCCGTCCTACAAACTCTGGACATTTGTGGTTCTTCCTTTCCGCAAAATATCACCAGGGAAAGCCCGGAATATTTGCCTTGAAGTGAATGATACCACATCATGTTATCACGAAAACCTCCATTAGTCAATATAGATACCCCTGTTAGATGTTTCTTGCTGCTACCTCTCTTGGGTAGAATAAACAGGGGGTGAACACATGGACTATAAGAGGTTGGGCGAACGGATCAGAGAAGAACGGCTGCGGCTGAATCTCACACAGGCCCAGCTTGCGGAGGCCGTGGACATATCGGATACCTACATGGGTGCAATCGAGCGTGGAGAGCGGAGCTTGACGCTGGATACGCTGGTACGGCTGGTAAACCGCCTCGGTGTAACTGTGGACTATCTGCTGGCCGATTCCGTATCTGACAGCGATACCAACATCATGGAGCAATTCAAACAGATCATAGATCAGCAGCCTTTGGAGCGTAAGCAAATGGCAATCAATGTATTGCGGACGATTTTTGCATATTTTGGCGGGGAGGGGGCGTAGTCCGCTACGCCCTCTTGATTTTGCCAATGCGGAGGTTTCTAACAAAGTCAATATCATCCACCAGCCGCCGCACGGCCAGATTGACAAGCAGTTCAACCGACACCGAATACTCGGCTGAGAGTGTATGTAGCCTGTCGTACAACATAGGGTCGCTAAGTTCAATCTTCAATTTTTCCATCTCCTATCATAATACCAGTATTTCTCTGCGGTTCCCTTGCCAGTTCTGTAACTTGGATAAGCCCTTTGTTCTCGCGCTTTTTTGCATATGATACCAATTCCCTTGCGTTGCTGGCAGTATGCCACGCATAGGCAATCAGATAATCGCTGTGGTCTACCATGTAGCGGTTAGCCTTTACGATAGCTGCTCGTTTCGGTACGGTTTCCATCCCTGGCGGGTAAAATGTACTGTCAAAACCTTCCGGTGTTGGAATGGGGCGGTCATATGGATGATAGGCCAGCAATAACGTGAGCGTCACCTCCGGGTGGCGCTTTTTAGCAGCCTTGACGGTTCTCGCTGCCATTGAGTCAAACCATCCATAGATCCCTACAACAAAATCTGTCACCTTCAGTTCTGTAATATGACGATCTACCTCGGCAGATAGCTGCGGCAGCAGATAATCCGATGCTTCACGATGCCCAATAAAGAAACAGGTTGGCATAGTCCTCCTCCTGAGTATGTAATGATTGTCGCTTTGTATCCCGCATTATACGCTATATTTGACTTAAAGTAAATAATCATTTTCTTTATAGAAATTTTAATTGCATTGTGAAATTGGTAGCATACTATCAGGGAGTGATGCCGTATGCAGACCGAATTTCCGGAAAAGTACAGAATACTTGGCTTGAAAATCGCTTATTACAGGAAGAAAGCGGGCTACACGCAGGAGGTCTTTGCAGAAAAGATCAACAAAAGCGTCAATTTTCTTGCGCAGGTTGAAGGGACAGGTACAACAAGGGGCGTATCGCTGGAAACGCTGTTCAAAATGGCTGCTGTCCTTCAAATCCCGGCTTCAAAGCTGCTGGAAGATGACTGAGCGCAACTGTCGGCAGCATAAAGCTGCCGTCCCATTGGAGGGCGGCGGCTTTGCTTGCTCTGGACAATTCCACGCCTCCGTCTGGCTGAATGACACTCAACACACGGGAGAGCGCATCCATCGCCATTGCCTCATGATTTCCCAACAGGTTTACTACGTTGGGCCGCTGGGCCATGTCCAACATGATTTTGAATCCATCCGGGCCACGGTCGATTACATCCCCCAGGACATAGAGAGTATCATCGGGGCTAGGGCTTGTTTGAAAAATAGTGAAGGCTGAGCTAAATCAACAAAATAGCGATAGCGGCAATGTAAACGAA
>NZ_QZEG01000035.1:0-31843 GCF_009917605.1 Anaerotruncus sp. 1XD42-93
TCCAAGGGCCTCTGAGGTCTTGAAATCTCTCAGTTTTTTCACCAAAAATCTTTTTTGACCTCTTTTTCTGGAGCGCGTGCCCACTTTCGAACCCGCGTCTCCGGAAGCGGGAGGCCAGTGTCTCCAAAGCATTGATATGACAGGTTTTTCAAGATTTACTCTCGGCACACTGCAATGCTATTTCGCCGCTGGAGGCGATATTTTTTTGTGTTTTTGCAAATTTCAGTTTTCAGGTTTTGCACAAATACTATTTATCTGCATCAGGTTTATCGATTCCTTCGGAGGCTACTCCCTCGATCATATCGGTTACCACCTGATTGAGTTGGGCTGCATTCTGGGATGTAATGACAGGAACACCAGTCTGCGTTTCCACAGCCTTGCGTGCATCCCCAGCCACTTTGCCGCCCGCACGCGCTATCTCAACATTTTCTGCAAATGTTTCAGGCTCTTTTTGTTTCGAGATCTCTGTGGTGGTCGCTTCGGCCAGCATATTCAAAACCAACTCCAGCGTGGTCATATTATCACGAAGATTCTCTTTTTTCAAGCCTTTGAGACGCTTATACTGCCTGGTGGTCATACCAGACCATGCGCGGGAGATCTCATCGGTCAGGATGGCGTATTCGATACCCCGTTGAACACCACGAGCATCCCATTCATCGGTCAACTCTTTTCGCACCTGGATCGCCTGGAGCCGTTGGTTGACCCATTCACGGCTGTATCCTTTTCTCAGATAGGTTTCCAAGGCACGCTCAATGGTCAACTCAGGATCAATGGTTTCCTCAATACGCTCCCTGCCAACTTGGGCCAGCCACATTTTGAACGGTTCCGCTTTGGGAGAGGGGACGGACTGGATGATACGCAGAAGCTGCTCGGTATCCGCTACATCAGTCAAGCGTTTTTTGCCATCCGCAGCTGTCATCTTCAAACCGTGACAATTTGTCACGGTTTCACTGCCTTCCTCACGCATCCGTTGTTTTAGCTTGCGCCAATAGGCGGCAGGGTCTTTACTGTCTGTCAGAACCGCTATCACATCTACGATTGAGAAGAACCATTCTTCCTTCGCCTCGTCCCATGCGGTACGGATACGCTTATCCTCGAAAAGCTGGATCTTATCATTTTGTCCCATCGACCCCGGCCTCCTCTCCGCCTTGCTGCTCCAGAGTGATCCCATACTGCATCAGCAGTTCCAGTGCCTTGGCAGCACCCTCATCCGTGAACGAAGCGGACTTGCTGCGGTTTCTGGCATTGACCAGTCCCTCGTCTGTCAGCTCATTCAGAATGCCGAAATCGTACCCTTTCCAGGTGCGGCGGATTTGAGGACGAAAGCCAAGGCGGTCAGGCTTTTCGTGAAGCTCCGGGACAAGGTTTTCCTCCCAGGAGGTGAGATACATCAGCATCAGGGTCAGATCCTTGACCGTATCCTTGTCCATCCGTCTGTCCTCCAGTGGCAAGCCTTTGCTGTAATTATAGCATAGCGGAGGCGCTGTGTCTACTCAAAGAGTTCAGCAAGAGCAGATAAAAGTTCCAGAACAGGGTCAGGCACATCGTCCGCCGACTCCATATCCTGAATCTCTCCGTTGGAGTATTCCACACGGACGCTCCACAGTGGGGACTCCGCATCCTCCGAATCAACATCGGCAGGGCCGCAATAATCCTCTCTCCACCAGAAAATCTCCAGCGTGTGTACCGTCCACTTCAGGAGCTTTGCCAGGATTTTGGGCGGCGGTGACACTGTCTGAGATGTGCCATCCTGCTGGATGCGGACAACAGCCGACGATGTCCGGCTGACTTGGTAACTCTCTCTGATGTACACCGGGTCGCCATAGGGATCGCAGATATCGCCATTGATGTTCAGCTTCAGCGTTTGGATGGACAGCTCCTGCTTTTTCTGGTTTCGCACCTGGCGGGGAAATCGCTGCGCATAGACCATACAGGCCAGGGACTTCACGTCGGGCCTGTGGTCGTGGGTTCGATTTTTCAGCCACGTCATCTCGCTCTCGCTCAGGCGGCGCGGCGGTAGATTTTCTAAACGGCGGAGCGTCATCTCCTCCGCCTGCCGCGCTGGTGAGAGGCGGGAACAGGCTTTGCAGATATGCGCCGCATGACCTCTGCCGCTGAAGCTTTCGTTGGACTTCCGCATCCCGCAGACCTTGCAGAAATGCCCCGGAAGTTTTTTCTTTGCCATCCTCATCACCTCCGCTGCCGTTACTATAACATGGATCGGCTGTGTTGTCGAGGGCCATGCTTTCGTGGATACGCTCACGGATATTCCCGACCAGTTCCAACTTCGACCAGCCGAACTGCCCAGCCGCTTTGATGTACCATGCCTGTTCCTGGGGAGTCAGCTCCGCCTCCATAATGACCACGTTCTGTGTCCAGCCGATGGTCATGGCCTCAGCCAGCACCTCCGGTATGCTCTCATAGGTATGGTAGAACTCCCGCATCCGGCGCAGGTTCCGGGGGGAGAAGCCGGAGGCGTCAGGGTAAGCAGCGCACAGATACTCCGCAGCGGCGACAGCGGCGCCTTTCTCCGGCCTGCCATTGACCAGCCGGCCAATCCCGCAATACAGTTCCATCTGTGGCAGGTTTGCCGCCATCAGGGTGTCCAGCACCGCGAACATGGCGCTGTAGTCAACAGGTTTTCTGACGTTCATCCAGCTTCTCCTTTCCAGCGCGGGTGCGCCTGTTTTTATTCTCTGGGATTTGAAATCGCCAACGAGCAAGCCCTCGGTCATCCGAGGGCTTGCTCCTTAGCGGTATCGGGCGGTGATGCCGCTGTTATTCCCGTTGCAGATCCACCATCTGTTTCCATTGGATGATAAAGCGGTCATCCACCACGCAGTTCCGATGGTAGTGGCCCAGGAACCAGTAACTGAATTGACACCACCGCTTGACCATCTGGAGGAAGTCCGTCAGACGATCTGGGGTGTAGTTTCGATCCAGCTTCTGCTGGATACTGGTGGGAGCGCAGTGGGTCAGGACGCAGTCCACCCTCCAGTTGACCCTTTCCAGGTTCCTGACGGCCTCCTCATATTCCTCCACTGAGGGCAGCTCCTCGGGCCACCAGGAGACTCCCTTCACCCGGAACATCTGCCGTGTCCGGCGCTTGAACCAGTATTCCCGCTCAAAATCGGGGGACGCCGGATCAAGGATGCCGTCCTGGATGTCGTGGGAGGCAGCGCCGCCCATGGTGAAGAAGGATGTGCCATCAATCTCGAAGACCTGCCCACGCATCAGGTGAAGCACATGGGGCCGGACATAGTGGACTTTCCCACCCTGCCACTGGTGGACGGGAAGTTCACTGAGCCTGTCGAAGTTTTCATGGTTCCCGTCCACAAAGAGGGTGGTAAACGGCTTTTCCTCCAGCCAGTCGAGCCAGTATGTCTCTCTGGGCGAATCGTCCCACACACCCCCGAAATCGCCTGTGATGATCGCATAGTCATTGCGGCTCATCTGTCTTTGCTGGGGGAAGTTTTTGGTGGTGAACCGCTGGAAGCCGCCGTGAGTGTCGCCGGTAATATAGATCATGTTCACTGTTCCTCTCCGATGGTCTGCTCGTTCTCGATCCCACCGTGGAGATAGATCCTGATCCGGTTTGCGGACAACACCTTCACCGTATCCACCAGCTGGCGGATGGTACTCTCCTCCCATTGGATAGCGGCATCGCCAGTTTTCAGAATCTCCATCGCATTGGCGATCCGCTGGCTGGCGGCGGAGTCGCTGTTCTGCTGTTCCAGCAGTCTGGCTCTCTGTTCTTTCAGAGCAGTCATGTCAGCGGAGATACGCTTGAACTCCTCAGCGTGCTTCATGAAGCCTCCGTCTTTGGAGTCAGCGAACAACCCCTGAAATTCCTTGTCCAGCTCATCCAGTCTCTGGTCGATATCCGATATACTCATGGCGCCGGGGAAGGGGATCAGCTCCATCCGCATGGCATCCTCAATCTGCCCCATCAGTGCCTCCTGCTGGCTCATGGCAGTGTTGATGGCGGCGAGGATGGCGGCTTGCAGGGGACCCTCCCGGAGTGTGGGGGAGTCGTGGCAGTATTCCGAGCCGTAGTCCACCCGGCTGGCACAGCGCCACACGGCGAACTTCTGTCCTCGCTTGACCCACATGCACCTGCGGTAGAGAGTTCCACACTCACCGCACACCAGCCGCTCGGTAAGGGCGTATTTGGCGCTGTAGCAGGAGCGGCCTGTGGGGGCCAGCTTCTGGCTGGGAGCCCGGCCCGCATTCCTCCGGGCGAACTCCGCCTTTGCCTGGTTGAACCTGTCACGGGTGATGATGCCCTCATGGTTGTCCTGCACCAGGTACATAGGGAGCTGTCCTATATTGCGGAGCTGCTTCTTGCTGATGCAGTCCTGGGTGTAGGTCTTCTGCATCAGGACGTCACCGCAATATTTTTCATTTTTCAGGATATTGCGGATGGCAGCCTCCGACCAGACCGTCCCACCCTTGGCGGTGAGGACGCCCTGACTCTCCAGCTCCTTTTTGATCATGCGGATGCTGCGGCCGGCGAGGAAGCTGTCGTAGATATGCTTCACCACCGCCGCCTGTTCGGGGATGATGCGGGGTTTTCCATCCTCATCCAGCTCATAGCCGTACAGATGCTGGAATTGGACGTTTGTCTTGCCCTCCCGCATAGCCTGCCGTTTGCCCCAGACGATGTTGGCGGACATGGACTCGCTCTCCGCCTGGGCGAAGGCGCCCATCATGGTGATGAGCATCTCGCTGTCTGTTTCCAACGTGTTGATGTTTTCCTTCTCGAAAATCACGGCGATGCCGAGGGTACGCAGGGCCCGGATGTAGTTGAGGCAGTCCACTGTGTTGCGGGCGAAGCGGGAGATGGATTTGACCAGCACCAGATCGATTTTCTTCTGTCTGCACTTGCGGATCATCCGTTGGAACTCAGGCCGCTTCTGGGCCGAAGTGCCGGTGATGCCCTCGTCAGCGAAGATCCCGGCCATGGTCCACTGGGGGTTGGTCATGATCTTGTCGGTGTAGTAGGTCTGCTGGGCCTCGTAGCTGGTGAGCTGCTCCTCATCGTCTGTGGACACCCGGCAGTAGGCCGCGACACGCAGCTGGCGCTGGACAGCCTTGGAACGGGCCAGTTCCGGCTTGGGTGGGATAACGATGACTCTTGGGGTGGTTCCTGTCATATGTGATCACTCCATCCTGAATATGATTGTTTTCTCCGGACGCCCAGGCAGCCGGATCGTCTTCTTCCACGTCCTTTTCGTGGGGCGGCTGATCGTACCCATGTAGTGTGTATGGGCGGAATTTTTCGTGAGATGCTCACATTCCGATCTGGCGAACTCAGCCATCAAGGAGGTAAGTGCATCAAAGTTGGGGTCTTTCGTGCTGATATTTTCCTTTTCGAAGATCACTGTGACACCCAGTTCCCGCAGTTCCCTCACGATGCTCAGGCAGTCCGCCATGTTCCGAGCGAAGCGGGAGATGGACTTGACCAGGATCTTGTCCACCCGCCCCCTGCGGCAGTCTGAGAGGAGCCGCTGGAAGTCCGGGCGCTTCTGCGCCGAGGTACCGGAGATCCCCGCGTCGGCGTAGATATCGGTCATCGTCCAGTTGTCCTTGCCGCTGATGAGCGTGGTGTAGTAGTTCAGCTGGGCGGCGAAGGAGTTCATCTGGTCGCTGGAGTCGGAGCTTACCCGGCAGTAGGCGGCAACGCGGAGTTTTTGCGTCTCCGGCCTCTGTGCGGCCTCGATAACGATGACTTTCTTCTGTTCCAGCGCAAGGCTTCCTGTGGTCTGTTGTCTTCTGCTCATGGTCTGCACCTCCTCCTGTCAGCAACACACAATACCACACTACTCTTTCAAAAGCTATGGAAATAGAGTGGTGAAACTCAACAAAAAATGATGGTTGCGCCTGTCGCCTGAGCAATTCGGGCGGCAATTTTTTTCAGCTCGGCTTCCGTGAAGCCCTGCCCGGCCAGCAGGCAGAGCAGGTTTCGAATGCCGCAGTAATCAATGTTGGCGTTTTTCGCTGGCATGACTGTTTCCTCCCGCTATGTATTTTTCAGTCCCACGCTGATGTTCAGCGCGGCATCCACCTCACGCATCTTGTCCTCGCCCACGCTGCCCATATACTCGCCCAGGCGGGACTTGTCCAGAGTCCGGACCTGCTCCAGCAGGACAGTGGAGTCCCGAAACAGGCCGCAGGCCGCACCCTTGAGCCGCACATGAGTGGGCTGGCGCTTACCCTTGACATACCCTGTGATAGCGGCGGCGATAACGGTGGGGCTGTGGTGGTTGCCCACGTTGTTCTGGAGAATCAGGACGGGCCGGATGCCCCCCTGCTCTGAGCCGGTAACCGGCGAGAGGTCGGCGTAATAGATATCGCCCCGCTGAATAAGACGGGTTCTCTTGAAATCCATAGTTGTTTTCTCCTCTGTCTTGAAAGAACGGGGCCGCTCCTGCGCAGGTTGTGCAAAGATGCTGCTATCCTTTTGCGGAGAGCGGCCCCGCTTTCTGTTGTTGTTTGTTTGCCGGCTCTATTCGACACTACTTCCCGAGCCTTGGGCGGCAGTCTGGAACTGTGCTGGCGCACATCACGGGCATCTCACCCCTCCGAGGTTCTCTCCGAGCCGCCCCCATTGTTTGAGACTGTGGCTGGGCGGGAGTATCATTGTGTTCTGACGGGGTCTTTGCGAAACAGCTTGCCAGGGCTGTTTTGGGATGGATGGGGACCGCTGGGCACCTTATTTGGCCGTCTTTTATAGCAGAAAAGGAAATTCACTGCAATTCGCTTTCCGCTACAGGTGGTCTTGGCGCATCCTCCGTATCGCTTTCCCGTTTCTTAGGCGGGACCGTCAGGGAACGTATTCCAGTTGCCGGATATGACCGCAGGGCTGCGGTGTTTTTCAAAGAGCACGAGAGGCTGTTTTGCCCTCTCATCCCTTTACCACAACCTCAAAGGCCTGAAACCGACATCATTTTTTCAAAAAATCCAAAACAAATTTTTCAAAGGCTTCTTTTCGCCTCTGAACAG
Organism: Anaerotruncus sp. 1XD42-93; assembly: GCF_009917605.1. Lineage (NCBI taxonomy): Bacteria > Bacillati > Bacillota > Clostridia > Eubacteriales > Oscillospiraceae > Anaerotruncus > Anaerotruncus sp. 1XD42-93. Next base: position 7,006 of record NZ_QZEG01000035.1, read on the forward strand.
TTCGATCACTAAGTCGGTATTTCTGACACAAAACGCTTGTGCAGGAACGCTTTGCCCCGGCTATATAGAGGTCCAGCAGCTCCTCTGCCCAGGGGTTCCAAGCCCGCAGCGCACATTTCAGTTCTTCTATGAGAACCTGATCCGCTACAGCGCCCTCGAGATTGAATCCAGAGGGAACGCATTCGTGCAGCGTCTCTACATCAATATCCGGGACTCCGGCGTCCAGAGACTGATGTGTATAGCGCATACCAAGCTTACGATTCTTCTGTCTGATCGTATTTTTGCTGTTCCACTCCCGATGCTCCGAGGCGGGCACTTCGATATACATACAATCCACTTCATCCCCGTCCTCAATACAGTCCTTCATGAAGCGGCGGCGCTGCTCTAACGGCAGCCGCCTGTTTTTTTTCAGAATGGCGTCCCACTCCTCTTGTGTTGCGGCGGCAAGCTGCCGGGTACCGTTGACCTGCTTATAGACCAAATATGTAAATTTCATTTGGGTGATCTCCAATCTCAAAATTTGGGGGAAAGGTGCGGTTTTGAGATTGGAGGTCACGGGTATTTCGCTGTATATGGCTGCCAGTAGCGCAGAGACATAACGATCCTTTCCGCCTTTCAGCTGGCGAAAAGGACAACAAAAAAGGAGCCTTACACATAGCTAAAAAGCTACCTGTAAGGCTCCGAACGCGATGGCTCCCGTAGTTACATCCCTGATATCCCGGCCTGCCGCGGCCCGAGTATCGGGCGGGGCCGGTCAGGAGAGGCAGTGTAGTGCGATGTGATACGCTGCCTGCTCGGTGATGACGGGCGGTTGGTGCGCTTGACTAAGTATTGGGGTTGAGGGAGAGACGGGATCACGCTCCCGCCTGCTGCTGCTCAATATTTACTTCTCTCTGAAATATCATTCCGATCTGTGCCCCGCATTTTGGACATTTGGTGAACCACTCCGCCTTGGCGGACTGCCGTGGCCCGAAGAGCCGCAGGTGTGCGGGATCTGTCTGGCTTGCCGCGTCCAGAATACGGCCCCGGTGACAAACCGGGCAGTAGATCGTGCGGGATTCCTTCTCCTTCATTTCCACCTCCTGCTGTTCCCTTTTTAGTGAACATAACGATAAAACTTTACAGCAGTCGGTGGTTGGTGAGCCGGATGCGCATGGCCTGTCTGGACACCTGAAACACATCGGCCATATCGTCGATGAGCTGGCCGTCCTGACGGCCTCCCCGGAGCTGGTAGAAGCACCGCTTGATTTGGGCGATGGGCATAAGGATGGCGGAGCCAAGCATATTGGCCTGTACTTCCAGGGTAGTCTCGGACTGTTCTGTAATCATAGCCGCGCTCCGGCCTGTGCCGGTGTACAGCTTTTTGTGGAGTATCCAATGGGCCAGCTCGTGGGCGCAGGTAAAGCGCAGACGGCCTGTGCTGGCGTCCTCCTCACAGAGCGAGGCGTCAATGAGAATGGTGCCGGCCCGGACAGGGAAGAGGGTGTACTCCCGGTTTTCCATGTCATACACTGCCTCCAGACCTTCGTCAAAAATGGTCTTGCCCAGGATGCGGCCATTCTTCCGGAGATACTGGTACTCCAGGGATACGCCGTGGGCCTCGATCATCTCCTCAATGGGGACGGCGGCAGGGGAACCGTAGTACAGAGCGGAATCATAGCCGCACAGCACCTTTCGCGCGATATTTTCAAGCACCTGTTCCTGATAATAGATATTTGTCATGGTCCATCCCTCCTGTTCTTGGACGTCCGTTTGGTGATACGGTCAATAAACTCCTGCCACTCCTCGTCAGTGGCATCCACCTCCTTGGCGGTGCGCAGAGCGGCGCGGACGATGTCCCGCTCCATGATATACTCCGGCAGGTCTGCCGGGACCTTCATTTTTTGGGATGCGGCTGCCAGATCCAGAAACAGCTCCCGCTCCTCTTTGCTCAGATGCAGTTCCTCTGCCAGCCTGTCCAGATGTTCCTTGGCCGGCGCAGGTTTACGGTCTGTTTCGATGATGCTCATATATACGGGAGACAGGCCCAGCCGTGCGGCCAGCCCCCGGAGGGAAATTCCCAGCGCCATCCGCTTCTGGCGGACAAAGGCGCCGAATGTCTGATTCATTTTGCATACCCCCTTTATCGTTTACCCGGTAGTAAACGGCTTGACCATAGTATATCGTGTCTTTGTTCGATTGGCAAGAGGGCAAAAATGAGGTGTCCCCAGTTGGGAACACCTCACGAGGTTTCGACTTTTTTGATACTGTATTGGGCGATAGACTGAAAATATTAAGGGCGTTGAACAGATATATATATCCGTTCTGTTCCGTTACTTTGTACGCCCCAAAAATAAATGCGGTTTGATACAAAAAGGTCATACCACGGAAAAAGAGATAGGCCGCCAGGCGCAAAAGGATTTGCCTGCTTTGGTGCAGTGGGTAAAATAGGAAAGTGAAAATCTTCTTTTATTTGTAAAAGCAAAGCAGGTTTTTCAATTCCTGCTATTGTATTTGGCTTTTCTGATATTCCCATAATCCAGATGGGCCGTCCACCCATTACAAAATCCCACTCTTGCTTTGTTTGTTTTTCTGGGATAGTTTTTAATATCTGGAAAGCGATCTTCTCTTGGTAAGTATCGACCATTTTCCCAATCGGTGTATCGAATACGATGACATGAAAGTTTCGCTCATAATTTCTTAAAAATTCTTCAGAAATATCCGCATCTACTATACGTTGGGGAAGTTCTGGAATACAATACCTATCATGCCAGCTTTCAACACAATAAAACACAGCTAAAGATTTTCCCGCCCACACATGGCCTTGCGGAAAAGCTACTTGGAACATAAATGTTAATTCATTCCCACACAATTCACATTTTGGAATATCTATATCGGGTGGTAGTTTGGGTTTTCCTCCGATAAAGGAGTCATACTCTTCTGCCTGTACACAATTTCCGATTACTTCTAATCTCCACGATTTCATACTTGTTGTATCCTCCATCAATCATCAAGTCCTGTTTTACTTCATTGATTACATGTCATATACTGCTTCAAATTAACTTGCCTTGAAAGTAGCTTTATCGTAGCCAGTATGCCATCTCTCTCATTTTCGCCGCAATCTCCTCCGGCTCCATAATACGGATTTTCCCGCCAAAAGTAAAGACCCAGGCGAAAAAGGGCGGGCTGGGGGCAACATCCACAGTGGTCTGGAAGTGCGCCCCGTCTACGATCTCCGTCTGCACCTCCTCTCCAAAACGGTCAACAACGCTGCGCATGGTGCTGTTCTCGCACAGCAGTGTTATCCTCTGGATGTCGGCTCCGAACATCCCGAACACCTGGTGGACATACGCCGCGGGATCGAAGTCCTGCGCTGCTATGGCCTCCTGCACCAGCAGTTCCACAGCGGTCATGCGGTCTACACGGAACTGGGCCAGCTTGCCGTGTTTCTCCGACCAGCCCACGGCGTAGTAATAGTCCCGGCTCCAGATCAGGGCATAGGGGCTGAACTCGTACCGATAGCCGTCGTGCTTGAGGACTTTTTCTTTCTCTGCGGTGTACTCTATGTACTGGAAGGCGATCCGCCGCTTCTCCTGGATGGCGGTGTGGATCATGTCCACCGCATAGTAGATCGCCTCGTTGTCCTGCTTCGCTGTGCCCTCCATGTAGACAGGGCGGTTGAGCTGTCTGGCCTGCTCCTGGCTGGTGAGGGAGGCCCGCTTGCGGATCAGGCTGGCGCTTTTCTTCCTGGTGATGAAGTGCGAGGACTCCACCGCATCCACCAACAGCTTCAGCTCCGGCAGCTCGAACAGTCGGGAGCCGACGAAGTAGCGGTTCTGGGTGCTCTTGACACAGACAACGTCCACGCCTTGGTCAATCAGGATCTGGATGTCGCTGTACACACTCTTGCGGCCGGCCTGGATACCGTGGGATTCCCAGAATTGGAGGATGTCTGAAACGGAGGCGGCGTGTTCCTCATCTGTTAAGGTGCAGAGATACTGCTGGAGCAGTAATATTCGAATTTGCGCTTCGTTCTTCATGAGTCACCTCCGGCTGTTTGAGATAGCTTTACTCTTTTGGATTCCCGTTGTTTTCGCCCACTTAAAGGTTTTGCCGTTTTTCCTACCAATGAATGGCTTTTACACATTTAGCGAGCACCGCCCTCCAGCATTTGGAGGATCCACTGGTAAAAACTCATGCCGTCAGGCCGGAGTTGGGCTGAACAAGAGCGCCACACCTGTCCTTGGAGCGGCCCTGTTACAATCAGGATTGGCTGTGTGGCCCGCATGTTCCAGTTTGGCCGGTCATCGTTGTATGTTGCAAAGGGCAATGCGCCGCATAGTACGCTGTAATCCTCACAAATCCACACTGGGCTAATAGGGTCTTCCCTGGGAAAGTCTTTGAATAAAGAGTGCCAGACCGGATTTTTCCCCGTATAGGCGTTAGGGCCAAAGCAATTCGTTAAGCTACGGCGAGTTTCGTCGGTGTTCTCTGCAAAATAGAACGGCTTTCCCAGGTTAGGCAGACAGTCCAACTGCTCCAAGGAGAAAAATACACCGCCTTTTCCACAGCTGTTTGCAGCCGGGAAATTCTCACAGCCATTGGCGATTTCCGTAATGAATGTAACATATTCCTCTGGCAGAGCGATCCCGTGTCTTCTCTCAAAGTCCCGCACAGCCTCCAGTGAGATAGGAGGATTCCAACTAATGTCCCTCCGCCGTTTGCCAGCCATCAGCCCTCGAATCCTGGCAAGAGGATCGCCAGCTTTTTGTCGTTCCTTTTCCTCCCGGAATAGCTGATCGGTGTAGGACGTCAGCTTTTTAGACAGGTACAGCTCTACCCAGTCCAGGAAGGTACAGCCCGGCAGACGAAGCACGCCACTCTCGTCCCGCTCCCAGACTTCGCCCCGGCGGGGGCCGGAGACAATCAGGAACCAGGTTTGACCACCCTCGACATTCTCCTCCACCAAAACAAGGACGCCATTCTCCTGCACTCGCTTCCACTTTTCACTATCCTCTGGATCATCCATGCAGAACTCTGGATCTGTGTCCCACTCCCAGTTCTCTATAAGCGGAAAATCCTCATGGAGCCGGTTTAGCTGGTGGCCGTCTTTGAATGGATACAGTTGGCAAGATTCCTCTCGAAATGGGGGTAGACTGCTGCCGTTTCCGATTTTGGTGATGAAAGACTTATATTCCTCTGGCAACTGGAAACCGTATTTTGACTCTATGGCCTCCACCTCTGCCAAGGGAATGGGCTGATTCAGCTTCCAGGAGCGTTTCAATTTAATCTGCGCCCCAATTTTCAACAAGCGAGTATCTATGCTCATAGGTGATTCACCTCTACGCATTTCTTTTTTATCATTGTATTTGAGTTTTCGTATTTTTTCAATTTGGCATAATGACGATTAAAAAAGCAGACGGATTCAGTGAAAAAATGAAAATAAAAGAAGAATTCCATCCTGAAATGTGGTATAATTTAATCACCACAAAAAACCACGCCAAACAAATCAGGAGGAATTCCTCATGGCTGATTATACAACAAATACAGGCGTTATGGAAAGAGAAATTTTCAAGTTCACACAGAAAATTTCGGAGGGTATGGCACGGCCATTCCAGAAATTTGCTGCCGATGTGTGCTACGGTGCCATGGCCTCAAAGAGCTGCTTGATTTCTGAGATGGCTCAGGCATTGCAGGAAGATACACAGAAAATTAACACGATTGAACGGCTGACCCGGCATCTTGGCAACGAGGTTCCTGAAGCGGTTCGGGGTAATTACCTGAACGTGGCAACAAAATATTTGCCGGAAAGCGTGGTGGTCCATATCGATGACAGCGATGTCGTAAAACCCTGCGGAAAGGCATTTGAGGGGATTGACCGTGTGCGAGATGGTTCCAAAAGCACACAGACCAAGTCTGTCATGGGGAACGGATACTATGTGACCGAAGCTACCGCCCTCACATACTCAAACCATCCGGTGAGTGTTTTTTCAGAGGTTTGGTCTACTCAGTCCCCTGAATACACTTCCGGAGGACAATTTGAATATACAAAAAAGGCTGTCCGTGCCTGCGTGGACAAGTTGGGGCATGTGATTTTCGTCATGGACAGAGGCTATGATGACAATGACGTTTTTCGCCTGTTGGACAAGTATGAGCAGGAATATGTGATTCGACTTAAGCTGAACCGAAAGGTGCGAATTCAAGGTGAAAAGCATTCGATAGGAGAACTCTGCTCGAAATATAAGGGAAAATACAAAGCAAAAGTGATCTATCACGGACGGAAGCGAAAGGCCAGGCTGTCCGTTGTGAAGGGCTGTCTCAGTGGCTCTGACCGTCTGCTGTCCATTATCCTGGTTTACGGCCTTTCTGGCCACCCCATGGTGCTGGCCACAAATCTCAACACCGATACCAAAGCGCAGCTGATCGCGGCAATGAGGCACTACTTCTCCCGCTGGAGGATCGAGGAATACTTCCGTTGCAAAAAGCAGATGTTCAGCTTTGAAAACTTCAGGGTGCGCTCACTGACAGCAATCAACTCCCTGAACTTCTTTCTCTCCGCCTGTATGCTCTTCCTTGCCACGCTCAGAGAAACCAGAGAAAAGAACTGCCATTTTAAAATTTGCATTGACGCCGCCGCTCTGCTCAAGCCAAAAGTCTTCTTTTTCTATTACCGGCTGGCGGAAGGCTTGTACACCCTTTTGTCCAAGGCACACTCTGGCATCCGAGGATACTTCAAACCTTTGAAGCCTAACCAGCGGCAGCTGAAGATCCGCGGCTTTGCCGCATAAAATCGTAGCTGCACTTTTGATGCAGTTCCCATTTTTGCCCTTTTTGATTTTTACGAAAACTCAAATAATATTTTGGCCTGAAAAATGGACAAACTGGGTCAATTCATACACAAAGTTTCACAACTCTGTGCCACAAAAAAACGCTTGATACCTGAGTCTTTCGGTATCAAGCGTTTATTCGTTATTTCGTATTCTTCTTCACAAAATCCCAAGCACTGCGGCACATATCTTCTACGGTGTGGGTTGCTTCCCATCCCAGCAGTTCTTTAGCCTTGGTGGCATCTGCCCAGAAAGCGGGAAGATCTCCTTCACGCCGAGGCCCAACTACATAAGGCAATTTAATGTCATTTGCAGTTTCAAAGGCACGGACAAGCTCACGAACAGAGATACCGTTGCCGGTGCCCAGGTTGATGGCCTCAACACCAGTATGGTTCTCCGCATACTCCAGCGCCTTCAGGTGACCCACAGCCAGATCAACCACGTGGAGGTAGTCACGCTGGCAGGTACCGTCGGGAGTGGGATAATCACCGCCGAAGATGGTTAGTTCGGGAAGAACACCGGCTGCCACACGGGCAATGTAGGGCATCAGATTGTTGGGGATGCCGTTGGGGTCGTCGCCCAGCAGGCCGGAGTCGTGGGAGCCAATGGGATTGAAGTAGCGCAGCAGCACCACAGAGAAATCAGGGTGGGCCGTCACATAGTCGGTCAGGATACGCTCGTTCATTACCTTGCTCCAGCCATAAGGACTGCTGGACTGGATGGCAGGCATCTCCTCTTTATAGGGATAGGGATTTTCGGGGCCATAGACCGTGGCAGAAGAGGAGAATACAAACTTTTTACAACCATACTCCTCCATCAACTCCAGCAGAGTCATGGTGCTGTCCAGATTGGTACGGTAGTACTCCAGAGGCTTTTTGACGCTCTCGCCAACAGCCTTGCGGCCTGCGAAGTGAATCACGGCATCAAACTCGTTCTCCTGGAATATGGTACGCATCTGTTCCTTGTCGGCGCAATCCATCACACGGAATTTGATCTTTTCCCCCACGATGCTCTCTACACGGCATACGACATCCGTTCTGGCATTGGACAGATCATCTACGATCACAACGCTGTGGCCAGCCTGTATCAGTTCGACTACGGTATGACTGCCGATATATCCGGCACCGCCGGTTACAAGTACCTTCATGACTTAGCCCTCCTCATTCACATAGTTCACGAATTTATCAAAGGCCCTCGCGCCCTTCTCATTGCGCTGATAGACACCCGCGTGCTCCAGCACCTTTGCAAAGACCTTGCCGGTCTCCACTTTCAGAATGGCGGCGGTATTCTCCTTAGTAAAGGTGTGCTGCTTTTTCAACTCTTCCACCCAGTCGGCGTGCTTGGCCAGTTCACCAGTCAGCTCTTCTCCGGCAAGGATAGCCTTCTCCACACCGGCCAGTTCCTGCTTCAGGCGGGCAGGCAGCACAGCCAGGCCCATAACCTCAATGAGACCGATGTTTTCCTTCTTGATATGGTGAAGTTCAGCGTGGGGGTGGTACACGCCCAGAGGATGCTCTTCGGTGGTGATGTTGTTGCGCAGAACCAGATCCAGTTCGTAGTCCGTTCCCCGGCGGCGGGCGATGGGGGTAATGGTGTTGTGGGGCACGCCTTCGGTCTCTGCAAAGATGAAAGCATCCTCGTCGGTATAACCACGCCAGCTCAGCAGAATCTTATCAGCCAGCTCTACCAGACGCGCCTTTTTGCCGCAGCGCAGACGGATGACACTCATGGGCCACTTAACGATGCCGGCCTTCACATCCTCGAAACCAGCAAAGACAATCTCACGCTCGACCGCCGCGCGCTCCATGGGGAAGCAGTAGTGGCCACCTTGGAAGTGCTCGTGGCTGAGGATACTGCCGCCTACGATGGGGAGATCTGCGTTGCTGCCCACAAAGTAGTGGGGGAACAGAGAAACAAAGTCCAACAGTTTGGAGAAAGCGGCCTTGTTGATGACCATGGGAACATGCTCATGATTGAACACAATGCAGTGCTCGTTGTAGTAGACATAGGGGCTGTACTGCAGATGCCAGCCCTCACCGGCGATGGTAACTGGAATAGTGCGCAGGTTTTGGCGGGCGGGGTGGTTCATACGTCCCGCATAGCCCTCGTTCTCCGCGCAGAGCATACACTTGGGATAGCCGGACTGGGGAGCGAGCTTTGCGGCTGCAATAGCCTTAGGGTCTTTTTCCGGCTTGCTGAGGTTGATGGTCACATCCAGATTGCCGTATTCGGTGGCCGTCTTCCAACGCACATCCTTCTGGATGCGGTAGCGGCGGATGTAATCGGTATCCTGTGAGAAGTTATAGTACCAGTCGGTGGCAGTCTCAGGGCTGGTGGCGTACATCTCGGAAAAGGTCTGATGCACCTCACGGGGCATGGGAGTCAGAATCCCCATTAGTTTGGTGTCAAAGAGGTCACGGCTGGTGATGTCATCATCGCAGACACCCCGTTCCACCGCATCCTCCAACAGCCCCTGAAGAATATCCTCCAGGCTCATGGCTTCCGGTTTGGCAGGGTCGTAGCTGTCCAGTTTCATAGCCTCCAGTAGCCCGTTGGTTACATAGATCGTGTCACAAGGCTGAACCAGCTTCTTGTTCAGGCCATATTGGACCAAAGAAGCGATATACACATTCACATCCATTTTCCGTTCCTCCTTCAGGACAATCTCACGCCACCCTCATTACGAATGTGCAACACGTGGCAGCTGCCTTCACCCAGTACCCGCTCAATTCCACTTTTAAACTCTTCCAGCATATCAACAGGAACAAATGCCTGCACCGTTCCGGCGAAGCCGCCTCCGTGGACACGGTAAGCCCCACGCCCATTCAGCAGGGTATCACACATGGCCAGAGCAACCGCCACCTCCTGATGCTGCGTGGCACCGGCAGGACTGATATTCTGCAAATACATCCAGGAACTGTACCCGGATTTAGTAACCAGACCAAGGAAACCATCGAAGTCGTTTTCAAGCAGCGCTTTTTTCTGCTCCATGACACGCTTGTTTTCCTGGTAGAAATGGATGGCCCGCAGGATGGCACGGTCAGAAACCTTCCCTCGCAGATTTGGCAGAGCCTCCATAAATTCTTTTTCGCGGACTTCTCGCAGAACATCCTTTCCAAAGAAATTGCAAATCTCTTTCAGCTCACGGGGAATGGCCGCGTACTCATCAGTGAGATCGGCGTGGTCAGCACCGCTGTCAATGATGCACAGGGCATGGCCAGCCTTTTCAAAATCAAACTCGATGCGCTCAACCTGGGGATGATCCGGATCAGCGAAGTCGATATAGACCATGCCGCCCACGGAGGAAGCCGCTTGATCCATCAGGCCGCTTGGCTTGCCGAAGTACACATTTTCGGCATACTGGCCGATCTGAGCGATTTCCACCGGGCTGAGCTTCCGATCAAAGAACAACTCGTTGCAGATGGTGCCCATCAGCACCTCAAAAGCGGCAGAAGAGCTCAGTCCGCTGCCCGGAAGAACGGTTGAGTGGGTCTCGGCATCGAATCCCTTGATCCGGGCTCCCAGCTGCTCAAAGGCAGCTGCGACGCCACGAACCAGGGCCGCGGAGGTGTTTTTTTCCTCTTCGCGGATATTCAAATCATCCAGTTCGACCACAACCTCAGGAAATCCCTCAGAGCGAACGCGGATGTTGTTGCTGCCATTCAGCATTACATCTGCCACCGTTTCCAGATTTACTGCGGCGGCCAGCACACAGCCACGCTGGTGATCGGTATGATTACCGCTAATCTCTGTACGGCCGGGAGCGGAGATCAGAAAATGTTTTTTTGTCATATGAGGTCCCTCATTTTTTGGATAACTTACTCAGTTCTTAGGCTCCAGCAGCTTAGCGTTGGCCTTCTCCACATTCAGCTTGGTCAGCAGGAAAGTAACCAAGCCGCAGAAGATAGCGGGCAACCACAGATACATCACATTCAGCATAGTCAGAACAGAGTCAGGCTGAGTGGCCACGCCGCCCTCGATGAATCCGGCAGCTGCCAGCAACCAACCGGAGATGGCGGTGCCCAGTCCGCCGCCAATCTTGACGCCAAGAGAGGTGCAGGAGTACATGGTTCCGTCGATACGCTTACCAGTGGTTAGATAGGTGTAGTCGGAAGCAGAAGCGATCACAGCGTTCAGGTCGCCCTGCAGGGGGCACATACCAAGAGAAGCGATGGCGGTGAAAGCTAACATCATGGGAACGCTGCCCATGTAAGCAGCCACGATCACCAGGATTCTTGCGATGGTGGCCAGAGCATAGCCGGAATAGTTGATCTTATACATACCGCCCAGTTTTGCAACGATGGTGGGCACCAACAACAGGCCGATAATCATGGGGATGTTGAGCGCGCTTGCGAAATAACCCATCAGCTCCTTGTTGCCTAACACATAAGTCATGTAGTAGGTGCCGACGCCGGTGAAAGCGGTGTAGAGCTGAGTCAGCAGATAGACACCCAGAATCAGCAGGTAGAACTTATTCTTGACCAACAGACCGACAGCTTCGCGCAGGGTGTACTTTTCTTCCGGAGCGTCAACTGCTTTCTTGGCTTCAATCTCGTCTTCGGGCAATTCCTTCATGGACAGGACGGAGACGGTGTTGGAGATAATGCCGATGATGACATAGATCAGTGCAACAATTCTCCATGCGGCGGCATCGTTGCCGAAGTGCTCAACAAGGCCAAAAGTAACAGCCTGGATGATGGTGCTGGTGGTGAATGCAAAGACGAAGCGCAGAGAACCAATCTGAACACGCTCGTTTTCATTCTTAGTGATCAGAGCGGTCAAAGCGGAATAAGCGATGTTATTTGCGGTGTAGAAGCCTGCGTTCAGCATCACGTAGAAGATGAAGAAGAAAGCGTACTGAGCGGTCTGGCCCCAGGAAGTGGGAATAGAGAAAATCGCGAACAGGCAGACACCACAACCCAGATAGGGCCACAGCATCCAGGGACGGGCTTTACCCATCTTGGTCTTGGTCTTGTCGATGAGGGAGCCAAAGATGACGTCAGAAACGCCGTCGAAGATCTTGGATACTGCCATCAGGGTGCCAACAATGCCGGTGTTCAAGCCGATGGTATCGGACAGGTAGATCATAACGAAGAAGGTCAGGAACGCATAGACCACGTTGCCGGCGATATCGCCAGAGCCGTAACCCACCTTGTTGTACCATTTCAAATATCTCTTTTCAGCCATAATAGCATCTCCTATTCTCTTTATTCAGTTATTTCAGTTCGGGGATGACGCGGATGGCGAAGTCGATGGTTTCGTCGATCAGCTTGTATTTCTTCTGTAAAACGGGGCCACAGCTCGCAGAGCCAATACCGTTCTGCCGGTAGTCCAGACACAATACGGTGCTGCCGCATTTGTTCAGTTCGTAGTTGTGGGCCTTCTCGGTCAGTTCTTCCTGCGTGTAATGGGATGCATTGAAGCTGAAGGGTTCGGGGCCAACTGCGATCAAACGCAGTTTGTCGCTTTCCAGAAGCACATAGTCACAACTACCGTGAGCGCCATTCTCCTGGGGACGGATGTAGTCCTCCTGAAGCCCGTCCACGGTATCGCGGTACAAGCCGTGGCTGGCAGCATTTCGCTTGTCAATGTAGTTTTCCATGGGACCCAGACCGAAATAAGCAACCTGCTCCATGTTTTCAGGAACGAACAGGCGCAGACCGAAGCGAGGCAGCTCGGGGAATTCTATGTTGCGCTTGGTGAGAATGTTGGCACAGACGCCGCCTGCAGCCGTCACGGTCCAGTCGATTTCTACGGTCATGAACCGCTGCACAGCGATGGCACCAATAGACAGGTCACTGTGGATACGAACCTCGCTGTCCATGGCCACGAAGTGGGTGTTATACGCCCGGGTGATGGCCTTATCGTAGTGGGCAGCAAACCAGTCAGCCTTCAGCTTGCGGTCGTTATCGGTGGGAGCGCGCCACACGTTCAGATCCATGGGACGGTCCAGAAGCTCCATGCCCTGATAAGTCATCCGGGCAAACATACCGGTAAACTTATCGTAACGATATGTGAAGTTTGCAGCTGTGAGAGTCAGATACCGGTAGTCCTCTGTAACAGAAATACTGTCCTCCAGGATGGCCTTTCTCTGCCAGTATGCCAGAGCAATCTGATTGCGGTCATCCTGATTCTCCAGAGTAATCTCATCGAAGCCCAAATCAAAGCCCTCGGAGATCAGTTCGGAGTTGTTTTTGGCGAAGTAGCTGATCTTCAGGAAACAGCGGCCCTTGGCGGGAACCTGGACGTTCAGGGTCACGGTACCGCTCATGTGGGGAGCGATGGCGGAGATTTTATCCAGCTGGCCTTCCTGAACAAGCGCACCATCACAAGTGACTTGATAAGAGGCGGTGATGTAGTCCTGCAGGGAGACAAAGTCCATGTAGTTGTGCAGGGTCAGCTGGCCGGTTGCCTGATCATAATCAACAACACGAACAGGGCGGTGTACGTTTTTGTATTCCATCAAACCGGTGTGAGGACGACGGTCGGGATAAACCAGACCATCCATACAGAAATTGCCATCGTGGGGGTACTCGCCGTGGTCGCCGCCATACCAGTACATATCTTTGCCGTTAGGAGCCTTGCCCTTGTAAATGGCGTGATCGCACCACTCCCAGATAAAGCCGCCACACATGCACTCATTGGCCTGAATGAACTGCCAGTAGTCCTCCAGATCACCGGGGCCGTTGCCCATGGCATGAGAGTATTCACACATCAGATAGGGCTTGTCGGACTCAGGATCGTCCACATACTCCTGCAGGGTCTCCAGCGCAGGGTACATATTGCTGTAGAGGTCAATGTTGGAGAAATCGTACTTGCGCTTGCGGCTGCGATACTGAGCGCTTTCATAGTGGGTCAGACGGGCGGGGTCAAAGTTCTTGGTCCAGGCCAGCGCAGCCTCGAAGCAACAGCCGTAGGCGCTCTCGTTACCCATGGACCAGCAGATGACGCAGGGGCGGTTCTTGTCCCGCTGGACACAGCGCTGGGTGCGCTCCATAGTAGCCTCCAGGAACTTGGGGTTGTCGGCGAAGGGCTCGTTCCAGTGCTCGGTGTGGTTCTCCCAGACGTCGTTCTCTCCGCAGTACAGTTCGGCGGCACCGTGGCTCTCGTGGTCGGCCTCGTCAATGACCAGGAAACCGTACTGGTCGCACAGCTGATAGAACATGGGGGCGTTGGGGTAATGGCTGGTGCGAATGGCGTTGAAGTTGTGCTCCTTGATCATCCGCAGGTCGCGCTTCATGTGCTCCACGCTGATGACGGGGCCGGTCACGGGGTCGGAATCGTGGCGGTTTACACCGCGGAACTTGATGGGAGTTCCATTCAGGAATACCTGCATCCCATCTACTTTGATCTCCCGGATGCCCACTCGGTCGGTGATGATCTCGTTCTCGCACTCGACGAGCATGGTGTAGAGATAGGGCTTCTCGGGATTCCACAGGGTGGGCTGGGGAATGTTCAGGATAGCTTGATGGGTATAGTTGCCGATATGCTCCTTCGTGGTCACTTCGGCGGCGTCGATCAGACGATCCTCAGCGTCCAGCAGCCTAATGACAGTGGGAACACTCTCACCGGCGAAGGCGAAGCGAACGCGGACAGTAGCTTTATCCTCTTCCTGCTGGGTGGTCACGAAGTAGTCCCGCACATGGTTCTCAGGACGCTTGATGATGTATACATCCCGGAAGATGCCGCTGGTGCGGAACTTGTCCTGATCCTCCAAGTAGCTGCCATCGCACCACTTCAGCACCAGAACGGCCAGAGTATTTTCGCCCTCACGGATCTTATCAGTCACATCAAACTCGCTGGTGGAGTGGGAGATCTGGTTGTAACCCACATACTCGCCGTTGAGCCAGACATACAGGCAGGAATCCACACCCTCAAAGTTCAGGTAAGCCTTGGGTGCCTTTTCGTCCTTAGCATAGGTAAAGGAAGTCAGGTAAGCGCCGCAGGGATTATCCTGGGGAACGAAGGGAGGATCTGCCGGGAAGGGGTAATGAATATTGGTGTACTGGTGCTGATCGTAGCCATGATTCTGCCAGACGCTGGGAACGGGGATGGTGTCGTAGGCGGAGGGATCGAAACCTTCCTCATAGAACAGCTCAGTCAGGTCATGGATACTGGGGTAGTAGCGGAACTTCCAGTCGCCGTTTAGCAGCTGGAAGCGATCGGAGCGTTCCCGATGCTCCGCAGTGTCGTCCAGACGGTTGGACGCGGGGATGAAGTAGGCTCGGTTGGGCAGAGCGTTTTCAGACTGGATCAGCAGGTCTTCAAAATAGGCAGGGACGATCATGTGGGGCTTCCTCCTCGCAATGAATTCTGTGTGTATTATCCCGAAAATTTTCTCCTTTTTCTATAAACTGCATTGGACAAAACATGCACAAAATGATACAATTAACCAAACAGCACATCAGCACAAAAATGTTGTGACCGAAAAAAGCCGGGAGGGATCCGCATGTATGTCAACTCAGGTTATCTGTACAACACCCGCGTACCGATCAAGGACAAGTCCAAACCGCTGTTGGTGGGCAGCTGCGGTACCTACCGGCTGAGAACAAAGCAAAAACTCCCGACCTGGCATCCCAGGGGCCGTTTAGACTATCAATTGTTGTATGTGGCCTCCGGAAAGACCCACTTCTTTTTCAACGGGCAGGAGGAAATCGTACCTGCCGGCTACATGGTCCTTTATCAACCGCGCCAGGAACAGCATTATGAGTATTACGGAGAAGAACAACCCGAGGTCTATTGGGTACACTTCACGGGAAAAGATGTAAAGGCAATTTTGAAGCATTTTGATATTCCTACAGATAAAAATGTTTTCTTCTCCGGGGTTCCCTCTGCTTATCAGCACCTGTTCAAAGAAATGATCCGGGAGCTGCAAACCTGCCGTACTGGATATCAGGAATTACTGGAAATGTATCTGCGGCAGATTTTTCTGCTGATCCAGCGCACACGCCAAGAGAGCAACCCTACCATCAGCACTTACCTACAAAAGGAAATGGAGTACGCCCAACAGTATTTCCAAGAACACTATAATGAAGATATTCAGATCAAGGACTATGCGAAATCTCGTAGCATGAGCGTAAGTTGGTTCTTGCGAAACTTTAAGAAGTTTATCGGCCAGCCTCCCGCACAATATCTCCTAACTATCCGTATGAACAATGCCGTCAGTCTCTTAGAAACAACTGACTACAATGTGGCAGAAATATCCGCAATCATTGGTTACGACAACGCGCTGTATTTCAGCCGCCTCTTCAAAAAGCACAAGGGCGTGTCGCCCTCGGAGTACAGAAGGCTTTTCCAGAAAAAGAACAGTCCGGATCGTGGCATCCATACATCTCCATGATCAGATAGGAAAAAGAAAAGACTGCCATGACGACAGCCTTTCCCATTTGATTTCTTATTCAAGAACCATCTTTGCACATCCATAGATTCCCGCGTCATTACCCAGCGTGGCAATTGCTGCTCCGGTTTCTTTCGATACATGGAAGGCGTACTTTCGGTAATATTTCAGTACCGCGTCGGTCGCGATATTTCCGGCCTTGCTCATGCCCCCACCGATAATGAATACATCCGGATCTACTGTGCAGGAAATGTAGCTCATGGCACGGCCCAAATAATCGCCGAACCGGTCGATGATTTTCAGTGCCATATGATCTCCTGCCACAGCCAGTTCGCAGATGTGTTTGGATGTAAAATCCTCAATTCCCCGCAGTTTGGAGGGAGTGTCACATTGGGAAAGCATGACCTTGGCCATGCGAACGATCCCTCTTGCAGAGGTGTACTGCTCCAGACAGCCGCATTTCCCGCAGCTGCAGGGCACTATTTCTCCAGGCTCCACCGTCATGTGACCGATCTCACCGGCACCCCCGTTTTTGCCTGCGACGATTTTGCCGTCCAACACCACACCTCCGCCAACCCCGGTGCCCAGGGTGATCATGACCGCACTCCGGCTGCCTCGGCCTCCGCCCTGCCATAGCTCACCCAGCGCCGCTACATTGGCATCGTTTCCCGCAGCAATATTGGGGATGTCCGGAAGCAGCTCGTTCATGCGCCCCTTGATGTTAAAGACATCCCAGCCAAGATTGACGCACTTATTGACTGTGAAGCTGTCGTCCACAGGACCGGGGACACCGATACCGATGCCCACAATCTGAGATGCTGAAATCCCATTCCGCCCCATGCTCTCTGCAATGGCCTGTGCCACGTCAGGCAGAACATGGACGCCGCCGTTTGCGGTACGGGTTGGAATTTCCCACTTTTCCAGAAGTTTGCCGTCGGCATAAAACAGACCGAGCTTTACACTTGTTCCACCGATGTCTGCACCAAACACATAGTTTTGCATGGTATTTCCCCGCTTTCTCATTTCTGTTCATTGCTGAGTTTTTTATTATGGAGGGTTTTATTTATGTTAAATTCCTCTCGTCAACTCTTTGGCTATACCAAGGACGATCTTGCCGTGGAGACCCTGACTTTGGATAACGGCATTCTCTCCTGTGATATAATTACCTTTGGTGCCGCACTTCGTTCTCTCCGCATACCGGATCGTTCTGGCATCAAGCGTGATGTTGTTCTGGGTTATGATACTCTGGAAGAGTATGAGAGCCACCCGGGCTATCTTGGTGCTGTCGTAGGCCGTGTGTTTCTATGGTGGGTTCAATCCTTTATACCTGCTTCTCTAAAGTCAATATAGTTTGTCTGTCCATTTTATGCTATTACTCAATTTCCCACTGTTAATCCAAACTTCCAATACTTTTACAGCATCATCAAAGGGGATGATGTATTTGTTTGACATCAGTGTATAGTCACCAAAATAATATTCTGTATCTCCTTGGGCATCTTCATTTCCCAAAGAGGTCAGCGTCTCTTCAAAGTCTTCTGATGTGTAAGTCAAAATACAGTTCTCATTTAATCCAACGGACAAGCGTCCTGAACCTTCAACCGCCACGTCGGCTGAAAATATGATTTCCATGACAGTTGAAGCTTCTGATTTTATCTTCTGCAAGACGGATAATAATTCGTTAATGGAACATATAGGTATCTCAACGCCATTAAAGCCATCTATGCAATAGACAACTTTTGCATTCCTCATATTGATTTCTTCTCCTCAAACACCTATTTGTCATCTTGATTATACCATCATCTTCATCCCGGTTCAATCCAGTTTCTGAAAAGAACCGCTCACCTTGACAACCCCGTTGGCAAGGTCTACTATAAACGCAGAAAAGCGCCAGTGGGCGCTGTTGAACGGGAGGCGGCTTTATGAAATATGTCAGGCGCATTGTTTACTGCCTGCTGCTGACGGCGGCGGCGAACGCCCTGCCGCTGGTCTGGCTGCTGTACGCCGAATGGTCAGTTTCCAGTGCCGGGTGGCTGTTTCTGCCCTTGGCGGCGGCGTTTCTCTGGGTCAATCTCCGCCCCATTCCGAAGTCCAGCCCCACCAAGCGCATCCAGCGGCTGGCGGAGGGCTGTGAGCTGCTGTGGCTGTTCTGCGTGACCGCCACGGCCACCGTCCTGCTCCAGCTTCTCTGGCTGAACATACTGCGTGCCGATATTGCGAAGGACAGCTTCCTTGACTGGTGGGGGTATTTTGGGGGCGCGATGGGCGTGCTGCTGGCGGTGATCCTGGAGGCCATTGTCTTCTGGAATGGCATGATCCGGGTCTACCTCACTTCGGTACAACTGGGCATCAAGCACCGCGTCCTGGCGGCGCTGTGCGGGTGGATTCCCCTGGTGAACCTCTGGTATCTGGCAAAGATCCTCTGCATTTGCCGGGACGAAGTGGAGTTTGAGATCCAGAAGTGGGAGCTGGACGCAGTTCGGGCGGAGAGCGAGGTCTGCAAGACGAAGTATCCCCTTCTGATGGTCCACGGCGTATTCTTCCGGGACTTCCGCTGCCTCAACTACTGGGGCCGCATCCCCAAGGAGCTGAGGCGCAACGGGGCCACGGTCTACTACGGCCAGCAGCAGTCCGCAGCGGCGGTGGAGGACAGCGGGAAGGAGCTGGCGGAGCGCATCCGGCAGATCGTGGAGGAAACCGGCTGCGGGAAGGTGAACATCATCGCCCACTCCAAGGGCGGGCTGGACAGCCGGGCCGCCATCGCCCACTGCGGCATGGCCCCCTATGTGGCGACCCTAACCACCATCAACACCCCGCACCGGGGCTGCATCTTTGCCGAGTACCTGCTGGGCAAGGTTCCCCAGGCCGCCCGGCTGAAAATCGCCGCAGCTTATAATGCGGCCATGAAGAAGATGGGCGACCCCAACCCGGACTTTCTGGCGGCGGTGACCGACCTGACGGAGAGCGCCTGCCTTGCCCGGAACGAGGTGACGCTCGACGCTCCCGGCGTGGTGTATGAGAGCGTCATGTCCTACTGCAAGAAGGCCCAGCATGGCAAGTTCCCGCTGAATATGACATACCCCATCGTCAAGCACTTCGACGGCCTGAACGACGGGCTGGTGTCGGTGGAATCTGCCAAGTGGGGGGAGCGGTTCACCCTCCTGGAGCCGGTGGGGAAGCGGGGCATCTCCCACGGGGACGTGGTGGATCTGAACCGGGAGAACATCCGGGGCTTCGATGTGCGGGAGTTCTATGTAAAGCTGGCGGCGGATTTGAAGAGCCGGGGGTATTGAGCGAGGAATAATACAATTATGTTTGGCATAGGGGGAGCGGTGTATGACTAATGAAAAAAGAGCGGAATTGCTTGTTCAAAAATATGGTTTTGACTTTGATGAAATCTCTAAAGGCGAAATCCGAAATTTGATTGAACAGGAAATAGAGTGCTTTCAAGAAGGCAGTTCGGAATATATACGGGTACTTTGTGGTTATTTATTTTGCCTCGGCAATATTGCTGATGTACCTCTGCTCGAAAAGGCAAAGCATGGAATAAATTTTGATGTTGGTTGTATGATAGACCAAGAATGGATAGATAGTCTGAAAAATGGCGGTGCTGAGAATGAGTCTATCCGTTCCAGAAATGAGATTATTGATAGTTTTGTAGCGTACTATAAAGACTTTACAGCAGATGCAGATGATGGAGATGAATGGGGCGGCTCCATGTTTTCCACTTCACTTTTTGACGATTGAGTAATTTCTGTGTAATATGCCATATCAGTTTTGTTGCGAAAACTGGCTAAAACACAGCTTGCAACCCATAGTTGCGGAATAGTTGGCAGCAGCAACACGGCCTGATGCCGTAAAATCGCCCCATGAGGAGGTAATTTCATAGCTGCGGGATTTTGGGGTATGTACGGCTTTCGGTTCTGCCACTACCTGTCGGCTTTGCTCGGCTTTCTGTCAGAGCAGTGTCTATCCTAACGACCCTTAGAGCGTGTTTGTCATTTTCTCTGTCTTAAAGTCTCCCTTAGAGTGGGCCCTTCTGGTTGGTTCACAGTGGACCTACCCTCGGTTCTCCGCCAGGGCGCAATAACCCCCTGGCGGAGAACTTATATTTTTTCGCACTACTTCAGCCGGTATAAATTTGAGCTGAGACTCCCGTTCTCCCGCCAGCGCCGCTCCTTGGAGATCAGCTCCGCCCTGCACAGATCATTCAGTGCCCGCTTGACGGTAGAGCGGGACAGCCGCAGCTCGGCGGAGATCGTGCGTATCCCCGGCCAGCACTTGCCCTCGCTGTCGGCATGATCCTTCAGGTACATATACACAGCCCTTGCCCGGTGGTTCAGATCGGACTGATAGATCTTCTCAAAGTATCCCATAGGCTACTCCTGCCCCCCATCTGTGCGGACAACCACAGGGGGAGGAGGCTCCCGCCTGGTGCGTCTGGCCTGAGCGTAGGACGCGCCGCCTCTGGCGGCTGTAGTTTTCGGAGGAACCGGGGAAGTGGGAGGGGTATCGCTCTCCGTCTGCTGTGCGTGGTGACAGCGGAAGATGGCCTGCTCCAGCTCTTGCTTGTTGGCATAGGCCACAGTGCGTGCGGCCCGCTCTGGCAGCAGGTACGGATCACCGAAGGAGATGCCCCAGTCCAAGAAGAGCCTCAGCCGCGTCTGCATGGGGTGCGTCCCCGTCTTCATCACTACAAACTGGCCCTTGGGGATGGACTTCAGCTCATCCGGCGTCATGAGAGGCCGCTCCATCATCTGGAGGGAGCGGCTGGCACTGTCTTTCCCACCGCCCTTGCTCACCGATCCGCTCATGACGGTGCGGCTGCCCAGGGCCTTGGACAGCACCTCGGCGGTCTGAGAGTTGGGGGCGAAGCCGCCGAAGATCGTGTCCTGGACGTTGTCTTGAATGATCTCAGAGCCCTCCTTCCCATAATTTTTCTCCAGCTGTGCCAGCGACTGAATGATCGGCACCAGAGTCAGTTTGCGGGAGCGGCCAGCGCTGAACAGAGGCAGGATGTCGAAGGCGGGCATGGTGCCCAGCTCATCGCAGAACAGCACCACCCGGTTGGGCAGCTTGCCGCCGTTCTCGTCCGCCACGGAGAACAGTTCACGGGAGAGTGTCTGGATCATCAGGCCAGCCATGAAGTTCTTGCTGGGGTCTTCTTCCGGCAGAACGAGGAAGATGGCAGACTTCTGGGAGGCAAAGGCTTCCGCGTCAATGGCACTGTCGAAGCACAGCACCTGCTCCAGCTCGGAGTCCAGGAAAGCATTCAGCCTGGACAGCACCGTGGACATGACCGAGGCCATGGCCTGCTCCGCCGAGTTGAGTGCGGCGCCAGCGAACCACCGGGCCTTGTGCGTGTCGGGAAGTGTGTCCATCATGACCTGAAAGCCATTCTTGCCCTTGGCGGTCTTGCTGGGCGCCAGCAGATCCTGCACCAGCTTGAACACGCTGACGATGTGCCGCCGCTCTTGGGGAGCCTCCTCTGTAGGCGGCAGATACTCCGCCAGCAGGAGAACGACTGCTGTAAGCAGTCCCTCAGCAGAATCGTAAAAGAACTGGTTCTGCCCATAATTACCGGCATCACCTTCTGGGTTTATGATGGTTTTCGCTAATATTTTTGCGTACTTCTCCGCCTTGGCTCTCGCCGCCAGATTGGACGGCTGCTCCCGGCAGATGTCCATGTAACGGTTGATGAGCGTGAGGAGGTTGTACCCGTCTGACCTGGTAGGATTGCGCAGGTCGATCACCGCCACCTTGTAGCCGTAGTGCTGCAAGGCCACAGCGCCATAGTTCCGGGCCAAATCCCCTTTTGTATCAAGGGCCAGGAAGCTCATCCCGCTGGCGCAGGCGTACTCCATGTTGAGGTAGAGAAAGAACGCCGTCTTGCCCACGCCGGACGCGCCGATCATCAGGCAGTGGATGTCATCCGTGTCCACCAGGGCGGTGACGGCGTTCTTCTTCCCGACACAGCCCAGCACCAGCCCCTGTGCTTTAGGCAGATTCTTGCCGGAGCGCCACTCGCTCACATGGAAGGGGATGTGCCGGTAGGTCTGCTGGATCTCCTTCCTGTTGGCCCAGCGGGCGGTTCCATGCTGGCCGTCGCCAACCGTCTTGGACTTGATGTTGTCCAGATTCCCACTTCCGGAGAAGTGCGTGGCGGCGGCGATGAGCAGAAGCATCCCGCCCGCCAGTAAAATTAACATGATCGTCTGCGGCGTCATAAATTCACCCCATTTCTTGTTGCAGTGCCGCTTGTTCCTGTTTCTGCTGCTGTTTCAAAACGTCCGCCTCATACTTGACGGATATCTTTGCGCAGGACAGCGCCAGCTCCAGCCAGCCTTCCGTCAGCTGTCGTTTTTCCGCCTCACTGCGGATGCCAGGCTTGGAGGCCAGCTTCAAAACAGCATGAGCCTGTTCCGCCAACACAGCGGTGCGGCTGTTCAGGCTGCTCCGATTCTGGTGGGGATGGATACAGCTCCGCAGTTGCTCCAACAGTTCCTCACTGCTATGTGGTTCACCCAGCTGTCGCAGCCCCCGGCCATAGGTGTACAGAGCCAGCGCGGAGGCCAGCTCGATGCAGGTCGCGGCTCCCTCCGGGTAGTCCCTGCGGAGATTCATCTCATATCCGCAGAGCGCATTTGTCAGCTCACGGCCTACCCGTTCTGGAATGACACACTCCTCCATGTAGACTCCGATCCTGCCGCAGACCTCCGAAGCGGCAATAAGCTGGGGATGCTCCTCCGCCTCCTGAACGGGAAGCCCACGCCGGGCCTTGAGATCCTCGTTCCAGTCCTTGTGTTCGGACTGGAGCATCCCCACATCGTCATAGCCGTGTTCATGGAGGATCTCCGCCAGCCGTCCGCTGGCCTCGATGCCCGCCTCGTCGTGATCCAGGCAGAGACAGACGGTGCGAAGGCAGGGGTTCCGCTCCAGCATCCAGAGCATGGCGTGTTCCGCGGTCCCGCACAGGGCCACGAAGCTGTGTTCCTGCCAGCCTCGGGGGTAGCGGGAGAGGAAGGACATCAGGTCAATGGGCGCTTCGAAGACATAGAGGCGGCTGCTGGTCCCGGTGTAGTGAAAGCTGCACCGGGGATCGCTGCCTTCCACGTTGATGCGGAAGGTCTTGCCGAGGCTGTTCAGGCTGCGCTTGTGGGCGTGGCGCGGGACGCCGTTCTCGTCCCTACCGACAAAGACGGCATTGTGGTACTCTCTGTCCTTGAATTTTTCACAGCTCTCATACAGCAGTCCCGCCCGGACAAAAGCATTGACCACGTTCCGGTCCAGGAATCGGTGCTTGAGCAGATAGGCGTACATCCGCCGCATCTCCTGACCGGCAGAGGGCAGGGCAAATTCCTTTTTGGGTTTTTCCTTCTGCTTTTGGGCGGAAGCGTAGACGATTCCCTGTTCCCCGCCCAGCAGACAGGTGATGGCCTCTGGGTAGGAGAGGTTATAGAACTGCTGGACGAAGGAGATGGGGCCGCCGCCTTCCTTTATGGCATGATCGTACCACTCATTGCCCTGGACGGTGATGCTGTGATCACTGGCCAGACGGTACTCCGGCCCGGAGCGGATCAGCTTCTCCCCCTGATGGCGGAGGAACTCCACCAGATCTACCTCGCTTGCCCGGAGCTTCTGCTCCTCGGTAAAATGGATATAGGGCACTTTCTTCACCTCCAGATAAAAGCAAGAGCCAGAGCGCCGTGTCTGCGGCGCTCTGGCTCTAATCGGTTTTGGTATTCTTATTCTTATGACGGGGACGCTGGATCGTCCTCCTGTTGGGGGAATGAAGGGAGGACAACGCTGGCCGCAGACGCCTGCCGCAATTTCTCCCAGATGGATTCACGGTAGATCCCCGCGCCTTTGATGGCGGTTTCGGACAGGTCGAAGCGGTAGTATTTCGCTGTGTGATCCTCCGTCCAGTATGGATAGGTAAAAAGATAGAACCGTTCCGCCTGCTCATGGCTGGCAAGGTAGAGCAGAAGCCGTGGCAGGTTGAGGTTGCCGCAGTGGGCAAAGACCCGGCCCTCCCGCCAGCACATGAACTCTCCGTCGTAGGACGGCTTTCCCTCCTGCCGCATCTGGCGGAGGGCGTTGATGCGCATTCTTTCGATCTCTGTGTGTGCGAACTGCTTCCAGCGGGTTTCCCGCGCCAGCTCCGAATAGACCTCCATCATCTCGCTGTCGCTTTGGATGTCTTGGTCGTATGAATAGGTGTGTTCCGTGACAGTGATCTTTCCATGCTCCAGCAGGAAGAGCGTCACCTCCATGGAGTGCTCATCCGCCAGGATCGAACCGCGATCCCGTCCGGAATAGGAGTTCATGATCTCGTCCAGACGTTTGGCGGAGTCAAGGTCACTTGAAAAGTTCAGCTCCATGTGGCGGCCTCCTGTAAGGATCTTTTTTGACCATTATACATGGGAGAGCCCTTTCGCGCAAGAGGCCGCGCCCCCATGCGAGACTTTTGGAGCCCTTTTGGAGCGGCGGCTATCGAAGCTGCTGGACTGGCTCCTCATGGTCATCGGGCTTGTGGCCTGTCAGCGCCAGTAATAAAATGAAAGAAAACGCCGAGGAAAAAATGTAGTTTTGTGGCGGAGGAGGCGAAAAAAAGATAGACTCCCAAGAGGGCGAAAAAGAGCCCGGAAAGGGAGTCAGGAAATGAAAGGAGCACAGTGGATGGATATCCGAAGCGACA
>NZ_QZEG01000036.1:0-30045 GCF_009917605.1 Anaerotruncus sp. 1XD42-93
AAAAAGCTACAACAAATGGCTGGGGGATCGGGCAAAGCCCTCCCACCGGGAACAGCTCCGCATGATGATTGGCCAGGCGTTGGAACAGAAACCGGCAGACTTTGACGCGCTGTTAAAGCTGCTTGAGGAAATGGGCTGTGAGGTGTCGCGCCGGGGACAGGCAATCCGGCTCAAAGCCCCCGGCTGGAAGAATGTTGCCCGCATGGATGAAAAGCTGGGACAAGGGTACAGCGAAGATGAAATCCGGGCGGTCATTGCCGGAGAAAAGCAGCATACGCCCCGCAGAAAAGACGCGGTTTCAGCTCCCACTCCCAAGGTCAATCTTCTGGTGGATATTCAGGAGAAATTGCAGGCCGGAAAAGGCGCTGGCTACGCGCGCTGGGCAAAGGTATTTAACCTCAAACAGATGGCGCAGACAATGAACTACCTCACCGAGCATGGCCTGCTGGAATATGCGGTATTGGAGGAAAAAGCTGCAACGGCTACCGCCCGTCATAATGAGCTGTCGGCGCAGATCAAGGCGGCGGAAACCCGCATGGCGGAGATAGCCGTACTGCGGACCCACATCATCAATTACGCCAAGACCCGCGAGGTCTATGTAGCCTACCGCAAGGCAGGGTACAGTAAAAAATTCCTTGAAGGGCATCGGGAGGCCATCACGCTCCACAAGGCGGCGAAGGAGGCTTTTGAACAGCTTGGCTTGAAAAAGCTCCCCCGTGTCAAGGAATTGAACGCCGAGTATGCCCAGCTTCTGGAACAGAAACGGGCGGCGTACCCGGCGTACCGAAAGGCAAGGACGGAGATGCAGGAGTACCTTGTGGCGCAGAAAGTGGTGGCTGTCCTTCTGGAAAAGGAGAAGGAACAGGCGGCTATGGAGGAGCGGCGCAAGGAGGAACAGCGCACCGATCCGCACAGATGATCTTGGCGGGGCTGGCTTACAGGAATGTAGGCCAGCCCCGCTTTTTTTCTTTTTCCCGGAAACACCGAGGCGGTCGTTTCCGGCTCCACGCGGGGCGCAAGCCCCGCCTGTCCCTGCAAAGCAGGGACAACAGCGTTCGGGAACCGAACGCGCAGCCAGCCCCGGCTACGGGGCTGTTCACGGGGTTTGGGGTGCGGCCCCAACGAGCAAAAATGGACTTCCAGCGGTCACGCTGGAAGTCCATTTTGAGCATTTGTGGGAACAAATGCACTGCTCGCCAAAGAGCGTACCACGACCAAAAGCCCTTACTCCACGCCTAATGCCTTAAACACAGCATCTTCAGCACTACTGTAGAAAATAAGGTTAAAGCATCCAATCAGTTCTGAAGGAACCGAACCTATGTCCGTTGCCGAGGTGATTGGTAACAGCACTTTCTTCGCACCGCTGTCCAGACAGACTTGGAGAGAATTTGCCAACTCATCTACCTTAATCATCGTACCGCTGATGCTGATTTCTCCCATCACAGCCGTGGAACTCAGCACAGGCTTCCCGATGGCAATAGAACACAAAGCTATTAATGTCGGCAGAGCAAGTTTCCCAGTCATGCCGATGCCTTGCAAGTCCTGATAGTTGACGATGTAATCCTTTGTGGTCGTGCTGATTGTCCCGCTAATGCGGTTACCGTTTGCCTTGAGGAAGTTAAAAGCTGTGTTGGAAGACTCCCGCGCATCACGGTCTGATCCAATACCAGTCCGCTCAAACTTACCGTTTCCGGGGAGCATCTGCGATTCGAGGCGGAAAACGCCGATCATGCCGGATTTTCCTTGACCTACAGTATAGACCTGTCCGGGATTACACATTCCCTCTGGTATCAGCTTTCCGCCGCCTTGCTCCGGCACGGAAACATACTGTTCTTCAAAAGTCTCATTGTCGATATAGGAGAAGTTCACATCGTAGAACTCCATGCCACCGAGCTTCTTCAGTTGTTCTTTTACTCGGCGGCGCATTTCCAGGGCGAGACGCAGGATTTCTTCCAGTTGTGCCTTTGTGAACTCACCATCCGGGTACAGCAGTTTAAGGAAACCGCCGACCATCTTGCGAACGGCAATCGTGTCACGCTGATTCAGATTCTTCCCAAGATGATAGTATTTGTCCAGAGCATCGCCGTATTGTTCCTTCCGCAGTTCTCTGATGAACTCCGCAAGGTAATCTGTGATAAAGCCATAGTCATTCGTAAAATGCTCCGGACGGAATTTCGGTATTTCCCATCCGGGTATGTAACAATGCATACGGTCAAGAAATGCCGTGTCCGTTCCCATTTCAGGCGGGAACGGGTCAAACAGACTGGAAGTCTTAAGAAGAACGTCCACGCTCTGATTGATGTTACCCACGAACACCATTGACGCAGAGGCCGCCTTTTCTTCTTTGCCGCGGGCGAAGGAGCCGGATGCCATGTAATCCTTCATAATCTGGATGCCGTCTTTATCTTTGAAATTGATCCCGGCAACCTCATCGAAAGCAACGCAATCCCACAGACCGACCAAGCCTACGGTCTTTCTGCCCATATTGTAGAACAGATTAGCAACCGTGGTCTGACCGCCCGATACAAGGATGCTGTTCGGAGAAATCTCCTTAAACAAATGAGACTTACCCGTGCTGCGCGGTCCCAATTCGCAGAGGTTGAAGTTATTCTCTACAAGCGGGATCATGCGGGCAAGGAGCAACCACTTCTCACGCTCCTGCAAGTTATCAGGCTCCATGCCGATAGAACGGAGAAGTACATCCATCCATTCTTCCTTCGTGAAAGCCTTTCTGCCTTTCTTCAGTTCGTTTATATCAACATGAGGCATCTGTATCGGCGTGAGTTTCCGAATGTGGATAGGATTGCCGTTTTTCTGATCTTCCTCAATATACTCATAATCAAGCTGCACAATACACCAGATACCGCCGCAAAGCAGACGGTCATATTTCTCCGGGTATTCATCGGCAACAGGTATGCCTTTCAAACCGAGGTTGGAGAACTCCGCCTCGTAAATATTCTTCTTTATATTCAGACTGACCGTAATCTTGTCGATAACGGTATGACTGCCCTTGGAACGCAGCACAGACAGGATTTTCTGTGCTTCATCCGGGCGGACGAAATTGTCCGCCAGAATGCGCTTCACGTTCTTCACGCCTGCCTCAATCACAGCATCGTCATCCGAAC
The DNA here is from genome assembly GCF_009917605.1 of Anaerotruncus sp. 1XD42-93. Taxonomy (NCBI): domain Bacteria; kingdom Bacillati; phylum Bacillota; class Clostridia; order Eubacteriales; family Oscillospiraceae; genus Anaerotruncus; species Anaerotruncus sp. 1XD42-93. Next base: position 3,126 of record NZ_QZEG01000036.1, read on the forward strand.
TGCAATACTGACCGAGAAGAAACTCAAGGACATACACAGGCACATTTGCGCCTTCCTTGATTTTCTTCGTCAGGTCTTTGCGGACGATCTTGCCGTCAAAGTGCTGGCGGAGTTTCTCTTTGATGATTTCACGGGTGCTTTCAGTACCCTCTAAAATCTGGTCCATGCTTCACCCTCCGCATCGTTAACTGAAGAAGTCAAACTCATCCACCGCAAAAGCGATGTCGATTTGGAATTCCTCACGGGATATCTGTAAACCATCCTCATCAGCGATGACAAGGTAGTAGGTTTCCGTATTACTGTACTTCAGCGATTTCAGGTTAAAGCTGCAACGGAATGTACGCTCCTGAGCGTTATCGCTCGTTTTGTCTGCAATGATGCGGGAAATATCGCTGATAACCTTGCCGGAACTGTCCGTAAAATAAAGCTGATAGGTCGCTGCCTCACGGTTCGCCGCCACAGTCTCTTTCTGATAGAAGCTCAACGAGAAGATCATATTGCTGATCTTACGGCTCGCTGAAAGCAGACTGACCGTCACAGGCTTGGTATCATACTTGCTCCTGTTGCGCCTGTACTCCTTTGAATCGTTGCGCAGGAAGTGGTAATCGATAACCGGCACGACCATTTCCTGCAAGCTGATTCCGCCATGCACGAAATTCAGGCCACCGCCTTTCATCTTGATACGAATGCTTTCTCTCGGCGCAAAACCGTCATAGTCTGAACTGCCGCCGAGAAACTTCACGGGCAGAAGATACTTCGGCTGTGCGCCCTTCTGCATAATGGCGTAGCGTCTGCCGATTTCAATGTCCTGTTCGCTCTCCGTAGTCTTGTCTACCTTGCCATCCTCATTCAAGGGGCTGTAGGTGTAAAGAAATCCGTGATCAGAGGTGATGAGGATATTGGCTCCTCCGAACTCGTTTGTAATGATACGAACTACATTCTTCAGTTCATCAATCGCCTCATCACACGCTCCGAAGATGGACTTGTCGAGGTGACCGGCTTCATCAATGGTATCGTGATAGATGTAAACGACATCCATTCCTTTTACCAGAGCTTGACGGTCGGCTCGTTTCATTCCGATGATATCTTTATACTTCAATGCAACACTCTTGGCATCCGCATTTTTAAGCAGTTTATCTCTGTTGTTTGCTTCTGTGGGCTGACCGTCCGCAAGTACCGCCAGTCGTTCCGTTTTGCCGGACTTTAACTCGACCGACAGTTCTTTATGCGGCAGTAACGCCGCCATGCCGAATTTGGTGATGGTCGGAAAAATACCCTGCATGGAACTCACATCAACCTTGCTCTGCGTTTCACGGCGGAGCTGCTCCGCAAGTTGGGCGGCGACCTCGTATCTCATGGCGTCAGAGATGATGACATATACCCTTGAATCCGAGGAGCTGATCTTGCTGCGGTAAAAGTCTGTTTGCTGTGGAACTTCAAGAATCCGTCCGTACTCACGGAGATTATCCGCACAGGCATCCGACCAGTTGTTGCCAAGCTGACCGAGGAACCAATTTGAGTACAAACCCTCGACCTCTTCCATTACCGACGCAAACAGGTCTGACAGTTCTGAATGATAGGTCTTGAGGCTTTCCGAATAGCTTCTGTGGAACTGGCGGTAGTAAGTATCCATGATGCAATAGGTAGATGTATACTCCGCCCATACCTTTTTCGGCTCAACCGTGTGAAATCCGGCTGAGTGCGTTTTGTAAAACGCCTGCATATGGGAAACCTGGAGAATACCGTCATAGAAGTTCTCCACTTCCTCGTACCACACGCAGGTGCGCCGCTTTTCGACCGTTCGGTTGATCATATCCACATCAATCATATGGTCGCCGATTTCCTTCATCAGCTTTACAAGGATGACCTCGTTGATGCATGGGAACACCTCAGTATCTACCAGATCATCCACTGTCAGCTTCATGAATCTTTGAGGCAGTTTTGCCTCAGATTCCACGAACTCTGCGATTTCATAAAGTGCTTGGTTGTCGCCGCCGTGTAGCCAGTCCGAAACGAAGTCATAGCAATAAGCTTGATGTGCTGCTGAAATAAAACCTTCAAGCCCTGCAAGAAATTCCCGCCTCATGGTGCGGGTGACCGCCGTAAGCAGGATGTGCATAGCAAACCTGCCAAGATCAACATCAGGCTCGTGATAGCCTGTACCTTGCGCCACCATGCGCCAGAACGCCTCATCAATTTCATAATTCACAAAGTCCTGATATACGCTGTTGCTTTCAGCGGACAGACCGCCTTTCAGAACAGCCTTGATGATGTGGTTCGGCTTTGCCTCTTTCAATCCGGCAAGCGCAGCCATTACCGCCATTTGTAGCTGTGCAGGTGTGGTCGGAATGTTTGCCTGCATCGTTACCCACCTGCGGCGCTCCTTAGCGTTGAAAAATTTACGGTATGACTTGAACCCTTTACGGAGTCCTGGCGTCTGCGGAATACCCATCTCATCCATCCACATAGAAACAAGATCGGCGCGGAATTCTTCACTGTACAGTTCGATATCCAAAAGCCAGTTGTCTTCCTGAGACTCGTAGGAGATCGGGCAATACACAAGATAGTTGCTGGATGTGTCATCAACACCGAGCAGTTTCTTCGTGGAGAAATAGTTCATTCCCGTAAGCGCCACAATTTTTGCGTCCGTCAGTGCAATCTCCGAAAGCTTGTCCTCAAACTCCCGGTCCTCATCATGCCAGACGATAATGCGGCGTTTGTAAAACTCCGGCAACGGCGCCGCAAACCGCCGTTCTAAGTCTTGTATGATTTTTTCGGTATCCATGAATCCGCCTCCACTTTGTTTTCCACCCGCTTGCATACGACGCAAAGGAAAATGCGTCTATGTAAATTGCGAATGCAGTGCGCTCGTATTTTATGATAGCCAGCTGATAACGCCAAAGTTTTTCCTTATGTAGCTGTGCCACCCACAGGTTGAAGTGGGTAGCGCCCTAATTCCGCATCGGAATTCCATTCGGAAATGCTTACGACCTTCACATCGTCAATTATTTTTCTCCCTACACCGGTTATTTTAGATTGAAGGGCAAACGGAAGCCGCTGTTGAAGTTTGTTTCGAACCATCAGCCTTGAGGTGGAGTTTCCCGCCGGATATTCCAAAATGTAAATAAACATTTTAGGCTTATCTTTTCCCATCAAATAAAGCCAATGGGAAGAATCATAAAACTTCTTAGCAACATTCTCCAATTTGTTTTCACTGGAAGGATTAAACCGTTCAGGATGCGCTGCACCTGGAATAGCAGCATTTTTATATTCAACCAATAAAATGTGGCTTTGGGTTTCAATTACGAAATCCACATCACATAAAAATCCAATGATGCCATAAGTATGGGCAGCATCCTGATAGCATTTATGGATTTCATCGGTTGACCAAAGAGCGGTAGTGCAATCAATAAAATACTGCCCGTTTTCTTCTGTGTATTTTACAGCCATAGCTCTCCTCACAATCCAATGTCATAAATTTCATTCAAAAGTTTGTCAAATGCCGAAATAATCGGATTGTTTTGCAAATCGGCGAATTTTTCAGCCTTTTCATATGTGACTCCACAGGCTGTACCTGTAATTGACAAAGAATGAAACATGAGAATATCATGCTCTGACTTTTTTACCTCAAAATAGCTTGCAAGCATATAGTCATGGGTGGAAACAAACACCTGTACACCCTTTCGCTGCAATTCCAACAGAATTTCAACAATGATGGGGATATAGGTAGGGTTAATGTTGGCTTCCGGCTCATCCCAAAAGAGAATGGAACCATTTTCAAGAGTGCCGTTCTTGATCAGCTGCCACAAAAGTGCCATTTTGCGGATACCCTCTGCGATCAGATTGAACTCCTGCTTGGAACTTCCGCTTTTTAGGTAAAACTCATCTCGCTTTACATCGTAAATCACGGTTCCATGTGTCATTTTCTCGACAGCCTTCAGCATAGCCTCCCTGGCCGAACTGTTCCTTCCAACGGAAATATCGACCTTGGCGGCATTGATAATGTCCAGATAGGTGTCGTCAAATCGAACATTGTCCATCTCGGAGGCGGCATTGAGGTTATAGCTGTGGGAGAGGATCTCTTTTGCGGGAATAAAAATACTGCTCACCCCTGCAAAAGACTCTTCCCAGCCGTCTTCTCCGCTGACTTCAGCCTCCCACTTTTTTGTTTTTCCATGGAAGGTTGCAGTCAAAATCCGATCCTGACCATTTTCCCTTTCTCCCGCAGTGATACGAATCAAGCCATTGCGGTTTCCCTGCTTTCTGGTGATTAGCCGGGAAATCTTGTAGTCATCCGGCAACATGGTGGAAACCAGCTTATGAGAAAACGAGGTCTTTTTGCTGACGCTCTGGCAGGCGGAATACAGGGTTTTCAGGATGTGGGTCTTACCGGTCCCATTTTCCCCGATAAAAATGTTGATGCCTGGGCAGAACTCAATCTGCTGATCCTCAAAAACAGTGTAGTTTTCCAGTTTGATTTTCTTAATGATCATTGATAACTCGCCTCCTCACTTTATTTTTGCCAAAACATCCTGGAATATTGCATAGTTCTTCTTTACACCGTCATCCAAGTCGATCTTGATCATCTGGTCGGCGAGGTGGTGGATTTTTTCTTCGTATTCCCTGATTTCCGCAGCCTGTGCTTGGAGCGCGGCAAGGCGTTTGCTCAGTTTCACCCGTTCAGAGGTAGACGCGCCGTTGATGCGCTGCTCCAGATTGGCAATCGCCGTGCGGTAACGGCTCTGCTGCTCGTGGACATAATCGGTGCGGATGCGGGCGATGGTGTCCGGCTGATAGCGGTGCAGATAGATCAGGCACTTGAAGCCGTTCTTTTTGCCGGAGTCAAACAGCCAGTAGATGGGCCGTTTCTGGTAGATCTTGCAGTGGTCGGCGTAAAAACCATTCAGGAAGTAATTGCGGATGACCTCACGGGGGGAACCCTTGCCACCCAAAGCGTCCGCGATGAATTTTAGGTTTTCCTCCAGCGTGGCCTTGCCGTATACGGTCTCCACCCACTCCACAAACCGGCCCATGATGTCATCCTCGAAATAGTCGTCATCGCAGATGGGGAGGATGGCGTCCTTGTCCGGCTGGAAGGTCTTGTACTTGGCCGCGTCCCACTCGCCGCCGGCGTAGACCAGGCCCTCCACATCCAGCGAGTACCGCCCGAACATACAGCCCACGGCGTAGGAAATCAGACTGCGGATATCCCGGCCCAGGTCGGCCCTGCGGACGGTCACATCCTTGTCCTCAACGACCGGGTCAAGCTCGTCCTGGAGGCCATAGATGTCGATGAAAATGCGGTTCAGCTCCTCCTCGTTGGCCTTGAGCTGCTGGAAGCGTTGCTCGCACTCCGCCTCCCACGCCGCAAACGCCTCCGCCACCGTGGCCGCGCCCCGCACCAGCGGATGGCGCTTGAAGTCCCAGGAGGTCTCGAAGGAGTCCCAGTCGATTTTAGATAGCAAAATAGATTTTGACACTCTTTCTATTACTGCTACCTGATGCCCACACCGTAAAGGTACATTTGCTACATGACCTACTTTGAATTCATAGGAAGGGGATAATACTTTCAAAAAAACGCCACTTACTTTACTGTTTAACATTCCAATGATCAAATAAAGATTATCTCTAGTTGAAGCAAAAACACTGGCTCCTTTAGAATCAAATAATGCACCAGGCTTTGAATATCGCACCATAATATCTCCAGAACAAATCGCTGTCCATGTTCCACTCGCCCTGAAAGAATATTCTGCATTATAATTATGCGACCGAATGCGTCCGGTCTTTTCATCGGTAATCTTCTTTATTTCAAACCCATCATTTTCCCAATTTACCACTAAATCATTATTCCCATACCATTTTCTATTTGCCCCTCCCTTATTGTATGGGAACCATTTGCAGCTTGAATCTATTGCGCCTTGAATGCTAGTGCAATCTGTGCATACTTTATCCCAAATGATTTCATGCCAATACCGTAAAAATCTCTCATTATCTGCGGTTGTCATACCTTCACGGGTAGTCGCCTGATTTGAAACTTTTTTATCTCTAAAGCAAAGAATTGCGTTATGTGAAAGCCAATATGCCATTGAAGCATTTGGAACATTTGCAAAATCAGAATATACTGCAAGATAGAGTTTTTTTCGCGATTGAAAAATAGACTCTTTTTCCGCCTCATTATCTCCAACGGTTAAATCCATGTAACTTCCAATATATGTTTGAACACATCTCTTACAGAAGACAAACGAAGCTGTCTGAACAACTTCACCACTTATCTCATCAAACCCTCGTGCGCCAAACTGCAAAAGATTTATCAAGGTTATAGCAGATAATTTTTTGCGCAAAGTTTCATATGTAGCAGTAAACATCCAAGATTGTTGTGTAATCATGGCCTGATAGCCGTTCATTGCAGCAAACTGCCTGCACCGCTCGATAAACACGGCGAACAGGTCGGTTTTGCTGTCTGGGAAGTTCTTTTTGATGTACTCCTGCACTTTCTCTCTGGCATTGCTCACTGCCATATACGGCGGATTTGTACATACCACCTGATACTTCTGCGTCAGAGCAATAGCGATTTTTGCCAGTTCAGGAATGGCATCCTTGATAGCGTCATACCACAGTAACAGCCCGACATTCTCAGCGGTCTGTGATGCAGTCAGTTCCCACGCTTCGATAAATCCGGTGTAATCGCGCTGTTCCAACTGGAGAATGGAGCCGTATTCCTTGGCATCGCGGAAAGAGTCTATCAAATAGTTCAATGTTTCCTGATGCTCTTTAGACCGGAGAAAATCGCCCATATCAAACGGGAAAGCCCCGCCAATCCAGTTGCTCTCCTGAATCGCATATACGTTCGGCTGAACCGGGTGGGCGAAAAACCGGCGGTCATACTGCCGGGCTTTCATCATCACGGCGAAATAGGCAAGCTGCGCCGCTCGGTCGTCAATATCCAACCCCCACAAGTTTTTCTCCACAATGCTGCTCACCGCTTCACGGGCGGTATAGCCGTAGTCCTCGTAAATCTGCACCAGCACATCGAACAGGTAGCAGAGGATATGCCCGGAACCCATGCAGGGGTCGATACACCGGATATCCTCCGGTTTCAGCGTGGCGTACTCCTTGCGGATTTCCGCAAGCTGCGCCTGCACCTCGGCCTCCTGCTCCGCCTCGTCCAGATAGTATCTCCATTCTGCTTTCAGCGTATCATTGGGATGCCCCTCCAGCCACAGGCGACCCAGACTGTTTTCCACCATATAGCGGACGATCCAGTTCGGGGTAAAGAGCTGGGTGGCAGCGGGGATGTTTTCCTTGGTAATTTTGATGTTCTTTTTCAGGTCGGCAAATACCTTGTCCTTCGGCTCGGTGTTGTAATACTGGTACAGCCAGCCGATAATCTGCACCTGGTCCCGCCAGTCTTCTTCCGGGATCAGGGCGATCATCTGGTGGATGGTGCTGCCATCCCGCAGCAGATAGTCCGGCAGAAGAAGCTCCGTGTCATCGGCAATGCGCTGGAACATCTTCGGCAGAATAGAGGATAGGGCGTTGCACTGGATGACAAGGAGATATTTGAACAGTTCCTCGTCCTTATTGGCGTTTTTCAGCTCGTAAACCCTGTCCATGTTCAGACCGTCCAAATCGAGGTGGATGGCCTCGGCCAGAATCTGCGGTTTGAACTCGCCCTCGTCATTGGTGAACACCCGTACATGAGAGGGCAGATAGCCGTTGACCTCCATGAAACGGAGGGCAGCAAAACGGTTGAACCAGGTGTAGGCGACCTCTTCCATGACCTGTTCATATCCGTGCTCTTTCACCTTGCGGATGAGTTCTCTGCGCTGCTTCTTTTCGGCATCGGAAAGGAGCAGCCCGTTCACGCTGTCCGCGTTCGGGTCGGCTTTGCCGTCCGCCGTAATTCCATATTGTAACGCTTTCTGGGAGACACGCTCGATCAGCTCGCGCCTTGCCCAGACCGCGTATTTTTTTATTGCGTTCTTGTCCATCGTGTTCTCCTTTAACTCAGCCTGATTCCGTCGCAGCCATTCAGAAGCTGTTTCATCTGTGTGCGGACTTTCTCCACATAAGCGTCAATGTCAGCCTCGGTTTCCAAAGTCTTTGCCGGAAACATTGCCTGCCGGTGGATGGTTTTGATGACCTTTTTCGGGGCAGGAGCGGGAGTCTGTCCTCCCGTAACAGGCGGTGTAACGACAGGCGGTTTCTGCAAGGTCTCGATACGGTCGCAAGCCTCATCCTTGTACTGCCACATGGGAGGCACAAGACCGTCCAGGAGCGCCAGCACCTTCGTTTCGGCAATCTGCGCTTTCTTCTGTGCGAAGAAGGTGTCCGCCTTGTCGGAGATGGCTCTTGCGTTCGCGTCATTCCCCGCAGCGGTGTGAATCTCCGCCATGCACTGGCGGACGATCTCAAGCAGCTCGGCGCGTTTCTCCTCAAGCATTGCGCCATGCTTTTCACGCACGGTAGCCATCAGCCCGTTCAGTTCGGGAATGCGGGCATAGTTGAAACTGCCGCCGGTCGGCATCATCGTGATAAGCCGGATGGTGTTGAGCGCCTTGTTCGCTTCCTCGTTCTTTGCGATGTAGTCCAGATCGACACGCAGGTCGGATTCATACTTCACAGCGGAGTCGAAAAGTGACACCTGGTTTTTGAAGAAGCTCTCCACATTCTGCATTTTGTCCTTCAGACCGTAGAGGTCATCCTCTTTCTTGATAATACGATCGATGAGCGCCGTGTTGTCCCTCTGCTGGGAGAGGATGTCCTTCATCGCATCGACCGCAGAGGACACCAGTCCCATGTCCGGGTATTTATGTCCTTCATAGCGGGCAAGCAGGCCCTCGTAATGCTTCTGCTCATCGGAGAATTTCTCCACGATATGAGCAATCAGACCGTCCTCGTCCTCCGGCACATCCATCTCATCGAAATAGTCACGAAGGAACTCCCTGACCTCACGAATCTTCTGAATAGATACGACCTGTCTCTTGGAGATGGAAGTCCTGCCGATCTCACTCTTTTTGCGGAGCATATCCGGGAGCTTCGGGTCTGTTGGCTGGATCGTAGTGCCGCCATATTTGATGGTGACTTTCTGGTCATGGATCAACTGCGCCACAACAGCGGCGATGTCGATTTCTTTCCAGCCATAAGGAATCGCTTGGTAGCGGCTCTGCACATCCGCCATAGAAGTGGGTAAATTGCGGATATGCTGCATTTCAAGGTATTCTTCGACCTTTGCCGCCGCATCACGGTTTGGCTCTGTGCTGGGGAGCATATCCACCCCGCCAGTCAGAACAGTTATAATATCGGCATCGGTTTCTGCATTCCTGCGAATAAGGTTCAAGTCGCTGTACACATGGGTGACGAGGTATTCCAAAGCCTGGTCGAGTTTGCTCTTGGCATCGCCGCCCTTAATCTCGATATGTTCTCCGTCTACATAGAACTCGGCGGTCTCGATGGCTTTCTTAAGGTCTTCGGCTGCCGTGATCTCAAACTTGCCCGCCTCGTCCTGGTGGTCACGGATGATATCCTGGACGGATTTTGGGAGTTGAGCTACATTGCGCTGCTTCACATACTTGCGGATTTTCATTGCGTTTTCCAGCGATTCGTAGTAAGGCGTATCGGAAAGCACAACTACTGCCTGCCCGGAGGACTCTACCATCAAACGAAGCTCGGACTTCTCCACGGTGTCCGTGGCAACGGTGAGAATGCGAAGGCGCATACCGCCTGTCACCGCACCAACCGTCATGGTATCTACCATCTGGTCAAAGGCAAAGTCATACTTGCCGTATCTGTACTTTTTGGTGGTGTAGATATCACCGAAGATTATGTGACCGATGCGCTCCACGATGGATGCGGTATCCACGGTCGTATTTCTGTAAATCTCACGCTGAATATCTTGTTCCTCATCGGTGAGGAAGTTGTAAACCTCACCCGTGCGGCCGATGTAGTTCTGGCTCATCAGTCGGTCAAGGCTGCCATGTACCTGCTCACGCATAATGATTTTGTCCAAGCGTATGTCATCCGCCATAAGGATAACAATATTATCAAGGTTTGCCTTCATGTCATCGACATAGCGCACGAGATAAAGGAGCTTCAGCACATCCACATCCTGCGACTCGATTCCGTTGCCATCAGCCGCTGCACGTTCGCATCGTTCGATAACACGGCGGATAGAACTGTCAAGGAAGGTATGTACAGTATCGTAAAAGAGGTAGAATGGAGCAAGTGCGTACTCGTCTTTACCCTTGATTTTCTGTGCTGCCTCCTGGAAACCAGAGAGCATAGAACGCTCACCGCCGGAGAGGTGTTTGCCAGAATTGCCGTGCTTGCGGATTTCGGCGAATACCTTCTGCATTAAAATGAACTGGTACGGCACAAATGGGAAGTTCCGCACAAATTCTCCGGCACCATTATACCCCTTGATATCCAGTATGGCATCTGTAAAGCTGAAGAGGTTACGTAGCACAGAGTCGTTTGCTGTGTATACCTGTTCCAGTTTTTTTTCTGCCTCCGGCTTTTTCAAAAGGATACGCTTCTGAATAACCTCATCTGCGGATGCAGAAGAGAGGGACAATCTTGTCTTAAAGCGCGCCTGAATGCGGGAAAACTCATTTTCACGGGCTTTGATGATCTCATCAATGGCTTCCTGTCCGGTGCAGACTACCCACACCTTGCCTTCACATTCGCTACCGATTTTCTCGACAAGGGACTGAAGATTGATAAGAAGATCAGTATCGCCGCCAACATACTGACCGACCTCATCGATCATAAACAGGAGACGGAAGTCTGCGGGTTGGGAATCAACATACTCTTTGATCTCGGAAACAAGCTGTGCAATGGATGTCTCCACGGTCTCGGTTCCGTTGAACCAGTTCTTGGCGGCACTTTCGCTCATTTCGAGAACCTGCTGCAACGTCTCCACGACATCATCCTCAAAGAACGCAAAGGCATCGCGGGACTCAAGCCAGGATGCGCCGTTCTTTTCTTCAAAAATACGGCGGAACTCTTCGGTCTTGCCTTTCTTGGCAATGAACTGCTCCAGCTTTGCAACCTTCAGATTCTCTCCGTAGAATCCGAGGTAGTTATAGAACATCTTCGCAAACACACGAAGCACAGCTGTCTTGTCCTTATTGATGGAGCCTTCGATATCAATATTGAACAGGATGGTATCGGTCTTGCCCTTGGTGGCGTTATCAATCAGCATGAAGGTCGCAGGATCATCAGCGAACTTCTTGCGGAAACGCTCAACTGTACGCTCTCCCTGAACTTCTTTATTCTCAAGAAGATAGGACAGCATTTTCAGAAAGTGAGATTTACCGCTTCCAAAGAAGCCGGAAATCCAAACGCCGATATCAGCCGTCTTTTCCTGGAAGGAGTCACCGTAATTGTTAAAAAAGGTAATGACGTGTTTCTTCAGTTCTCTCGTGATAACATATTCATTTAATTCCTGCACGAGGACATCGCTTGCGTCCTGGTCGACCTTAACGACGCCGTTGATCTTACGATTAATGTCCTCTTGGAACATTTTCTCAATTTTCATAGCGCAGCACCTCTTTATACGACATTGAATGCCCTGTAGTATGGGTTAGGCTTCAGTTTATCAAACAGCTTTACATAACGCCCGTCGAAAGTTCCCGGATACATGACCAAGATGGGTATGTCCGAAAAATGCGGCTGCATAGCGTCAAGCAGTGAGTGGACTCGGATAAAAGGGAAGGCTTCTCCGACACCGGTAATTAGAACCACATCTCCCAGTTTGTGAGGCTCATACTGCATTTTACCGATGAACGCTACATTGTTAGCCATACGTATCATCTGATCCAGAATGAACTGCTTTCCTTTTTTCTCCTCCTGTGAAGGAATCCTTTCTGTGATGCGTTTGTCATCGCAGATGGAGAGGAACACCTTGTAGAGGTTGTATTCAATGAGATGACACGAAAGGCTCTGGTCGGTCACCAGTTTTTCCGTAAAGTGCCGAACTGCCATCTCGTCCTTTGGGTCGTAGCAGAAGATGCGTATATTGACCTCGTTGGATAGTCCTTTTCCCTCAAGGAACTCTCGGCTTTGTATCAGTCCCCGAAGTGAATCGAGGCGCTCATTAACATCACTCATTTTCAAATTCTCCTTATGTCAAACAATTAAATGCCGGGAGTACGATTTCCTGCCCATCTTCGCGGATAGCGTTTTCGAGCAGAGGACTAATCAGTACGGGATTCAGATGATCCGCATCTGTGCTGTCAAGGTACTTATTTTCTATCAACATTTTCATTAGCACCTGCCTGACCTTGGTAATGGTTGAGTTACTCCATGTGGCTACCCAATCATCCTGTTCCTGCAGACGCATGAAAAATACATTCAAATCCATCTTACTAAATGAACTGTCCAATTTACGGTATTTATCTCCGACAACCGTTAGCATAAAATCCCATACCAGGCGATACTGGCACATCATGGCATACAAACAGACCTGTTTCGCAACATCGCTGGGCTGTGTGGCGATGGCGGCAATGAGCGTGTCATCCTCCATAGATTCAAGTCTTCTGATACAGGCAAGCGCCATTTTGCGGACGGATTTTTCCGTCGGGTACTGAAACAGATTCTCTGAAACAATCCGTTCTACCACTTCGTTTTTATCCAGTCCTTCGTTCATCAGCTTTGCCGTTGTACGCATTTCATAGAACAGAAACTGCTCTCTGGTCATGGCGGCGTTATATGGACTGGCGGTTTTTAATGCCTTAAGGCATTTGTCCATAATGGTTTTCTCCCTTTTACTCACACGGTTCCCCTATTCCGAAAATTCATCTGTAAATCTGCCGCATCCGTATCTTCTTGCATTACGGTCGAACCAGCAGTTTCATTTTTGGTAAATTCCATAATATCACCGACATCACAGTTCAGCGCATTACAAATTTTGAGAAGAACTTCCGTATTGATATTGCCTCCATGACCGAGCTTTGCGATTGATGTGGCGCTGATGCCAGCCATCTCGCAAAGATCCTTTTTTTTAATGCCTTTGTCAATCAGCAGTTTGAAGAGCTTGTTGTAACTGAATCGCATGATTGCCTCCTGTGCGTTTTTCACTTATTGTTCTACATTTTCATCATTCCAAGTGCGTCCAAACAGGGCACCGTCTCCAGGGCCAAGATGCAACACCTTTGTATCTTCCATAATCTTCTGCGTTTTCGATGTATATGAGCCTTCCTTGTCCATAGCGATGAACACCTGTTTTTGAGTGTCTGCATATAGCTCTATGATTTTCTCCATCGCTTCATCCTCAATATGCTTCAGCATAACCGAGTCGTGCGCAATCACTGGCAGCCGGGTAAGGGATAACATTGCCAAGTCAAATACGACCAAGCCTTTATACTGCGTCCCAGTACCGCCATCTCTCGGTGTAAAGAACACATAATGAGAAGCATCGTTTATTGTGAGAGTCGGTGCGGTTTTCCGTCCGCTGTAGATCACATCGTTGATTCGCTTCATCTCACCATTGATTTCTTGCTGCATAATAGCAATCTGCTCGACAACAAGTCGATCTAATTCTGCCTTGTATGCCTTGGCTGTTTCGGCCAGTTCGGCGGTCTTTATATAATTTTCGTTTGCAGCCCTCAGTGTCTTCAGTTCCTTATCAATGGCCGCATATTGCTCCAGCACGGTTTTGGAAAGATCTGTTGTCACTGCCATCTGAGCAATTTGCGCTTCAATCTGAGTCATTTCTGTCTCAATCAGAGCAAGGGTCGCTTGCATATTCTCTTCGGTTTCGGCAAACTCCTTTTTTAATATGTTTGCCAACTTTTTATGAAAATCCTCTATGGCCTCGATTCGTTGCAGATCTACCTCTGGGAAAAAGCGGAGAAGGTCATCATAGTTTCGTTTGAATCCTCTTTTTCCCCAATCCTGATCGGCACGAATGGCCCGAAGCTGCGACAAAAGCCGCGACTTCTGCCTCTTGAAATTCGACAGTCTCCCTTGCATGATAGAAAGCTGCTCTGCTTGCATAGAATCCAAATCCAGTAGTCCACTGGAGCTTTTTCGTGCCAGTTCTTCCGCCTGCTCAGTCAGTTCTGCAATGCGTGTTTCGTTTTGTTCGTACTCTGACTGTTTTGTAATAAAAGGAATATACTGATATTTTTGTGCCTTTCTAAAGGTAGAATATTTGTCTGTTGCTTCCGCCGTGATTCTGGACTGTGCCACAATACCCGAATACAAGTCTGCCAGTTTGAGCAGTCCTTCAATAGCTGCCTGGGCTTTTTCCTGTTTTGCCTGATGTAGAGGATGCTCTTCATCCAGAGTTTCGCGCTTGTATATCCGCATAGACCTACCTACAGCATTTCTGAAGCTCAATCCACTCAAGTCCATATCGTAATGCGTTTGCAGGAACGACAGGTACTGATTCAGAGAAATCAACCCGCCCTCAAGCGGTCGGTAATCCTCATCGCATTTCTGCACATTTTTATAATCCACATTGGAACGGGAGAAGTAGTAAATCCTATTTGTAAACTGAAAAGCAAAGCAAATCCTATGTTCCCCGACTTCCGTCTGGACATCTGCCAGCTTTTCAATATAATCATCGCCGCCGAAAGCAAAGTCGATAATCATCAGAAAAGTGGACTTCCCAATCGAATTTGATCCTGAATCACTGCCTAATATCGTATTTAAGCCAGCGTGAAGGGAAATACGACCGCGCGGCTTTCCGTGACTGGTGAATTTGTCACACATAACTTCAATCAACATAGCGCAGCACACCTTCTTCCTCATTCAACTCAATTTTTCCCAATGCAAATAGGCAATCCAATATTTCCAAAAACTCGCCTACATCTGCAACTTTGGATTTGACCTTTCTATAAAGCACATCTGGTTTCAGATCCTCTGTTTCCAAGCCAGACAGCACAGCTGGAAACTTTGCCAATATACTCGCCTTGTAAGGCGTAACCTTACTTGGGAATTTCACGGAACACCTCACAGTTCTGTATAAAATATGCGACCACAATGTGACAGGCTCGCATATTCCTGTTACCTACGCCGGATTTGTTTTTTATCCATTCAGCCAGTTGTTCAACAATCTCATCCTGAGACAGTTGGCCGGTATCAAGTTTTTTGTATGCTACCTCGATTTCGGAAGCAATCAAATCAAAATCTCCTGTGCCATCGCGATCCATTGCCGAAAAAAGATTATCAATAAAATTATAGTACCGTAGCACTCGTGTTGTCTCATCGTTTTTCAGAAGGCGATTTTCCGGTAGAATCTTCTGATCCAATCGCAAAGCATCAAGTGACAGTTCCTCTAATTCCGTATCATCCGTAATCCCAGCTAAGCCATACAGCACATTTTGAATTTCGTCTTCAAGTGTGGCATCGTTGATATCTACCCTTAGAGAGTATGTAGAAGATAAGCGGTCTTTTATTTCCCGTAACCGGAAATAATCCTCCGCTGTCGGCTCGACCATATATTCCTCCGCGTGATCTCTGCACAACACAATCCTGTTTCCAGGCGCATCAATTTTTTTCGGTTTCGGGATTGGATCAAACTCCGATACAACAGCGGAAATGTCATCGGGGTAGATTTTTATGACTTCATATTTCTTAACAGGTGTATTTTTCACATAATCCACAAGCGGTGCATGGCAAAGTGGACACTCATAATCCGCTTCAGCCAACAAAGGGATATCATCGCTGACAATGGACGAATTTGATACCCGGTTTTCCCGGTTGATTATATAAATCAGCATTTGTCCAAGGAACTCGGCCTCTTTTCCGTTTTTGAGGAGCGCCGTCAGTTCCTTTTTCTTTTTGATAGCAATTATCGTATCCGCCTCTACCGCTTTTCCCATCGCTTCAAACATATCATCGCTGAGAATTGGATTCAGATAAGGAATCACATTTGCTGTGCAATGCTTTATGGCCTCAGTTACTACCTTCTTTGTAGTACAAGCGTTCTTAATCGCTTTTGGGACATCCACCTTGCGCTTAAGGAGATCGCTGACCAGTGACGGCGCAATATTGACTGGATTTCCCTTTTTATCCGCAACACCGGGCATATCCGTTATCCAACTCAACAAGAGTCCAACGACATCTTTGTCATCATTGGGTGGTTGTATGCCACTTTGCAGGCATTTTGCAAATTCAGCGAAGCAAAGCTCTGTCACTGCGACTTTCCCTCCTAACTTGAACTTTATCCGAAGTTCACTCGAACTCCACGCTAAATACTTCTGGGTTGTGATTCCCTAAAATAATAAGCGAGATAAGGCAATGGCCGGTAGATGCGGACATTACTTATCCATTATACAGCGTTTTTTCGCAAAGGTCAATATAATTTTGCGTTCGCAGAATTATTTTTCCTGCTGCACTTCATATTTGGCGTTTGCGAAGAAACGAAAATCATGCCAGAGTGCGCAATTTGGCAGGATATCTCATAGGTCTTCGGTCCGCCGAGATGATAGCGGCGGATAGGCTTGGAGAGATAACCTTACCTTATTGCGCTCTTTTGGCTCTGAAAGTGCGCGTGTATCTTTCCACAGACCTCCAGACTTATCCTGCCATGATTGCGCTCCGATGAAGGAGAGTTATGTCATGTATTACGACACTTGCAGGAGCGGAAAACGCATTCAGGAACTTCGCAAAGCCCATGAAATGACACAGGCACAACTGGCGGAGGCCCTGAGCATCAGCCTGGACCATCTGAGAAAAATCGAGGGCGGGCAGCGGGGATGCTCTGTCGATCTGCTGATTACCCTCGCCGCAGCGTTTGATGTGAGCTTGGACTTCCTTGTCCTGGGCCGGGGCGGTTCCGTCACGGCGGCGCGGGACAAGCTTCAGACATTGATTGACGAGCTTACAGCCCTGAAAGAGGGGCTATAAGGGCGGGATGCCCTTAAAGGGTCGCTTTCCGGGAGGAAGATGCCCTGCCCGTCCCTCTGAAAAGGAGCGGATTTCCCCTACAATTAAATCATCAGCCGGGGCGACCCGCTGGTGTGGACTTTGAAAACTGAATATCCAGTCATCAGGAAGTCCTGGAAACAGGACCACGTTACTGTCTGAAATAGCCTGTGCAGCGGAGCGCCATGATCCCCGGTTTTGGGAGGAGCGATCCATCCGACTGAAAATGCCAAGTTGCTCTTGGCCCGGCGATGACAACAGACAGCGATAATGATACTTCCGTAACTCGCGGCCCGGCCACAAAGAAGGCGGGGAGGTTAGACGCCTATGAGAGCAGCTTCGCAAGCTGACGAGCCTGATGATTCCCACGGTTCTGGGGTGTCGAGGACAAATTGGGACCAAAAACACGCTTTATGAAATTTTATGGGCGGTCTGGACGCGGTGCTTACCGCACTGGGCCGCCCATTTACATACCAGAAGAAGGAGGTATCCATATGGACCGTAATTTTCACGATTTCCACCGCGGCGAGGTCTATTACGCCGACTTGAACCCGGTAATCGGTCATGAGCAGGGAGGTGTCCGCCCGGTGCTGGTCATCCAGAATGACACAGGCAACTATCACTCCTCGACCATCATTGTGATCGCCGTGACCAGAAGGACCTTTAAGAAACCCAAGCAGCCGACCCATGTGGTGCTGGATGATGCCCAGGGGCTTGCGCCGTCCCTGTTTATGTCGGAGGTCGTCCGCACCATCGACAAGCGGCGGGTGCAGAGTTATGTGGGCAGACTCACCAAAGAGCAGATGAGGCGGGTCAACGCCGCCCTCTTGGTGAGTGTCGGGCTTGATAAGGACTACGCGCCCATTACGGGAACGGAGGTATCCTGATGGACAGGCTCATCATCGACCCGGAGTTCCGGGACAAGATACCGCCGCTGACGGAGGACGAGTTCACCTTGCTGGAGGAGAACATCCTGTCGGACGGGGCGGTCTTTTCGCCGCTCATCGTCTGGGACGGCACGATCCTGGACGGCCACAACCGCTATGAGATCATCCAGAAGCACCCGGAGCTGACCTATGCGGTCCAAAACCTGGACTTTGACAATCGGTATGAGGCTATATCCTGGATTTGCAAACACCAGCTTGGCAGGCGGAACCTGACGCCCCAGCAGAAGAAATACCTGATCGGGCAGCGGTATGAGGCGGAGAAGATGGTTGATGCCTTTCATGGTAATCAGCACACCTCAGAAGCCCGACAATCTGGTGCGGGTCAAATTGACCCGCACCAAAACACCCGTCATGTTACCCGTTCCCGGATTGCTCAGGAAACAGGGACAACTGACAGCTATGTAAAAAGGGCAGAACAGTTTGCCAAAGGTGTGGATGCCGCCGAAGAAGCCCTTCCCGGCATTAAACAGGAGATACTTACGGGAGCTATCAAGCCTCCTGAGACAGCGGTAGCCGCCGTTGCCAAGGCAGAGCCGGAGGAGCGCCCCAGACTGGCCGCTGACTTGAAGAAATCCAAGGATGACAGGGACAAGAAACCTCGCCCCGCTTACCACAAAGCCCCGCCAGCCGCTTCAAGAAAAGCCGAGATGCAGAAGATTGCGGAAATATCGGCTGAGATGGAGCGGGACAAGGCCCCCAGCACCGAGGAGAATGTACTCTGTTCCCTGGACGGCGAGATCGTATCGTTCATGGAGCTTTTTGACCGCATCTTTCAGGAATATCCCCGGCTTTTGTCGGACAGCCATTACAGGCAGGAACTCATCCAGATCATGCAGAAAATGAAGCAGTATATCGCAGACATCGAAGGAGGATGCACAGAATGAACAGCAGGAACCTTTTTTGCCGGGAGCTTCCCATCAACAGCGCGGAACTGAAGATCCCCCGCACTACTTATCAGCGTGAACTGAACGAGGACCGGGTCCGCAGGATCGCCGCCGAGTTCGATGAGCGCATCGCCAACGAGCCGAAGGTGAGCTGCCGGGACGGCCGCTACTATGTGTTCGACGGCCAGCACACCATCGCCGCCCGGAAACTGCTCAACGGCGGGCGGGACCTGCCCATCCGCTGCAAGGTGTTCTACGGCCTGACCGAGAGCGATGAGGCGCTACTGTTCGCCCAGCAGACGGGAGCCTCCGCCAGCCTGACCGCCGGGGCGAAGTTCCGGGCGCTGGTCTACGGCGGCGATGAGGACGCGATGGCGTTCCTGAAAGCAACGGAGGCCGTGGGCCTCTATGTGGACTACAAGCAGACCAGGGGCGCGAAGCGGCTGGCCTGCATCAGCACCGCCTTCGGCTTGTTCCAGAAGGTCGGGGACGGGGTGTACCGGGAGGCGATGCAGTCCATCGTGGACGCCTGGAAGGGCGACCCGGACTCCCTCCGGGCGGAGACGGTGCAGGGCGTGGTGGAGTTCGTGGACCTCTACCGCGGGGAGTACAGCCGCAAACGGCTGGTGGCACGGCTGCGCCAGATGGACCCGGTGGTAATCTTCCGGGAGGGCCGGGCCATGACGAGCCTGCCGGGGTATAAGCGGTATCTCTACCAGGTGTACCGCATCTACAACGGCTCCAGCGCAAAGACCGCCCTGCCCATGAAGTTCTGAGAAATCTGGGGAAAGCGTCTGCCTTTTGAGGTGGGCGCTTTTCTCTGTTCTATAAAAGTTTGTCCCTCCCATAAGATGTTGGGAGAGGCCAAAGGACGCAGTACCCAAAGGCTGAAAAGCCCTTTTGGGGGATCGGAGGTGTTGCCATGACAGAGGCGATGAAGGACATCGACCTCCGCAAGGTGAATAAGGCGGCGCTCCGTGACCGCAGTACGGTCCATATCGACCCGGATGCTCCCACCGAGGAGCGCATCCGGGCGTGGATCGAGCAGCTCGGCAACCCCTATGTCTATCTGGACGGAGGGGTGGTGGTGAAGCTGAGCTTTGCGGACAGGGACGAGACCATCGAGGAGCGTATCAACTCCCTCTACCTTGCCGGGGCCTGACATCCTTAACAAACAGGGCGACCCGGCGCTACAATGTGTCCGGGTCAAAAAAAGGAACCGCATCACAGGGCCAGCGGCTTTGTGTTCCGTTCCCATACGGGACAGGGGCCTTCGGTTTTCTGACAGACAGACGACAAGGAGGTTCAAAATGTCCAACAAAATCTATAAGACCGGCATCTATGCCCGGTTATCCAGAGAGGATGCTGACCGCATGGAATCCAACAGCATCCAAAGCCAGCGGGCCATCTGTCTGGCTTACATAGAGGGCCACGACGACCTTGAGCTGGTGGATACCTACATCGACGATGGGGAGACCGGCAGCAATACGGACCGTCCCGGCTTTCAGAGGATGATCCAGGATATGCGTTCCGGGCGCATCGACTGCGCCGTCAGCAAGGACCTGAGCAGATTTTCACGGAACTATATCGACGCCGGAAACTATCTGGAACTACACTGGACAAGGACATAAAAAGATACTGGCCTGACGGTATGCCCGCCGTCAGATTTTCCACTCAATTTGCAGTTTCTCGCTGGTGGCACGAATGATGGTAATCATCAAATCCACCACCTGCTGCTTGTCCTCAAAGCTGACGTTTTCCCAATCATCCAGGTAATTGGAAATCGTGTCAATCTGCTCCGGGGACACCGCTTCGGCGGTCAACTTGGCAATCTCGCTGGCAAGGGCTTGACGGCGGCTGTCCAATTCCTCAATCTTGGCATTGGCGTAGGAGATCAGCACCGGGGTCGCGCCCGTCAGCGTGTCCAGCAGCTTTTCGATCTCGCTCTCCACCTGGGCCAACTCCGTCTGCTTCGCCGTCAGCTTTGGGCTGGCGGCTTTTTTCTTTTTGCGGCCCGTCAGTGTTTTGTAGTCCTTCAGCTTCTTCACCATCTGCTGGTAAACTAACGCCTCCAACTCCCGCATTTTAATCGTGCCGCAACCGGGGCAGGATTTGTTTTCAGCGTGCTTCGTACAGCGCAGATAGAGATACCCGCAGGAGTGGGCCGACATCAAAGCGTAACCGCAATTCCCGCATTTGATTTTCCCCGCCATCCAGGTATTGCGGGCTTTTCTCGCGGGCTGGTAGCTTTGGCTCGCCATGATTTTCTTCCGCACCCGAAGCCACAACTCGGACGGGATGAAACCCTCGCTGGGGACCAACACCAACATCTGGCCTTGCAGATATTTGTGCTTGTTGTCAATATTGCCCTTACTGCGATAGTAATAGCAGCCGTTGGTTCCTGCGAAGTCGGCGACATCGTTGTAAATCTCCGTTCCCTGGCTCTTGAAAAACTCGTAGATGTCCAGGTCAGCCATTGCGTAAATTGGATTGCGGAGGATTAGGCTGATTGTTGACCTGGAAAACGGTTTTCCATAGAATGACCTCACGCCTTGGGCTGTAAGCTGAGTGGCAATGTCGTGGAGCGAAATGCGCGGGTCGATATACATATCGTACATCTTGCGAACGAACGCCGCCTCTGTCGGTTCAATCACCAGCTTCTTGGTGTGAATGCCGTCAATGATGATAGGCTCCGTCCGAAATCCATAAGGCGCTCGTCCTCCCATTTTGAAACCTCGCTGACACCGGGCATACCATGCGTCCTGCACTCGCTTCTGGATGGTTTCACGCTCTAACTGTGCGAACACAATGCAGATGTTCAGCATCGCCCGGCCCATCGGTGTGGACGTGTCGAACTTCTCTGTGGAAGAAATAAATTCCACGTTGTATTCCTGGAACAAAGCCATCATGTTTGCGAAGTCCAAAATGGAACGGCTGATGCGGTCGAGCTTGTAAACAACTACCCTGGCAATCAGCCCGCGCTTGATGTCCTCCACCAGCATTTGAAACTGGGGCCTGTCCGTATTCTTACCGCTGTAACCCTTATCTTGATACTCCCGGCAGCTTCCACCCCTCAATTCATATTTGCAAAACTCAATCTGACTTTCGATAGAAATACTATCCTTTTTGTCAATGGACTGTCTTGCATAAATCGCGTCAATTCGATTGTTCATTTTGCGCTCCCTTTCTGAAAAGAAACGGAGCTGCTGACAGCTTCATTATACCGTCAGCAGCCCCGCAAATCAATCTCTATCTGAAAAAATCACGAGGTGGGCTTCTCCCTCTGCTGGTACTTGCGAAACACCTCGTAAAGCCGCTGCTCCAACTCCCAGCGCTTCGCCGCCTCCTGCTCCGGGGAGAGGATGGGGGTGAGGTTTTCCAGCGGGATTTCCCGACCCTGGAAATTGACAATCTCGGTCTGCGTTTTGTAGCTGATATGCTCCATAGGCAACTCCTTGTTTTCAAATTTACAAACGGGCCTGTGATGTAGCTGCGGACATTTGTCCGGCGTTTGTCCGAAAAGTGGGCGCTATTTACTCCCACTCGTTTTATTTATACTTGTTATTGTTCTTATAGTTCTTATTAGAGGATAGGTTTTTTGCCTGCGTCAGCCGGGTTTCTGCCCTATTACAAGAACAGTTTTCCGGCCATGGTGAAGGACAAATTTTTATCCATCAGGGGCGGCTAAATTTTTGTCCATCAGGCAGTTTCACATAGATATGATTGGGCTTGGAAAACTGCTGCCGTTTGCGCTCAATCAGACCCGCCGCCTCCAACTCAGCCAATACATTCTTGGCAGTGGTCATGCTCTTGCCGAGCATTTCGGCTATCTTCTCAATCGGGAAAATGATATAAACTCTCCCCGCCTCGTCCGTCCACCCGTTGAGTTGGGATAGCTGCGCCCGGTCAAGCAAAAGGGTATAGGTCAGCTTGGCGGTAAGGGTCAGGCCCATGTCCATCAGGAACCAGGGAAAGAAGAAATAGGGCGGCAATTCGGTGGTTATCTTCATGTAGTCGGTCATGGTTATTAGCCTCCTTGGTGTGGGGCTGTCAGACCGCCGCTGTGGGCCGTTAGAGGCCCGTTTTCGGGGTCGGGAAGGAAATGTATCAGGCCCCCTTTGAGGGCGGTCTTGAAAGCCCTGATATTACTGCGTTTTCAGCGGGTACTTTTTCTACACATCAGCCCGGTTTTTCCTGGCCCATGTGCGTTTGCTCCGTTTCACCCGTTCTGCGGCACAGGTGGAGCAATAGAGAGTGTTGTGCCTGGGCGGGACAAACGGCCTCCCGCACTCCCGGCAGTGCCGCCGTCTGACAGAGGAAGGCGGGAACAATGCGGCGCACAGGCCGGCGTCCAGAGGAAGGACGGCGGCGCGGAACCATTTGCAGATCAGCGAGTAGGTGATACTCTGTGGACAGATACATTCCTCGCCATCGTCCAGAAGCAGACAGTTTCCGCAATCGTAGTTGCAGCACTCCCGCACCAGCCTCCGGGCTGTTCGGTACTGCTGATAGGTCATGTGGAGGATTTCCGGCGCTGTCATTTCACACGCTCCCCCGGCAAAATCCTAAAAACGTCAATTTGGCGTTTTTAGCGTGAGTGCCAATCTGGCGTTGACGATACCTGACCCGCAGGAAAGGAACAGACGCGAAGCGGGTGTTCCTTTCCTGCGGGTGTGCAAGGGGTTTGGGGAGTGCAGCTCCCCATCGCGTCCGAAGGACGCAACGCCCCAACCTGGGGTCCCCGCAAAGTCTCAGACTTTGTGGGGAAAGGAGGAGCAAGGGAGCGAGCGCAGTTTTCGCCGCAAGGCGGAAACGGAGATGAGCGGACTTTGCGACGACGCGCGCACGACACCGGAACGGTGTATAAGTGCGCCGTTGGAAACGGACGCACTCTTGCTGAAGCTGATTGATCGCTGACATCTTGACCTCCTTGGCATAGGAGGGACAAGCCGCCGAAGCAGCTTGTCCCTCCCGGTGATAGGGTGATTGCCCCTCACCTGGTAGCCATCATGCCGGGATGATCGTCAGGGCGGTCAGCGGAAAAATTTGAAAAACTTTTTCCGAACGCCCTCGATGCTGTCATAGACTGCGGCCTTGGAGCAGCCGCACCGCCGACCAATCTCCGCATAGCTGAAATCATACAGCGCATAGAGCAGAAACCGCTCCCGCTGGGTAGGTGTGCAGAGGGCCAGCACCGCCAGAATTTCATCCAGCGTTTCCTGCTGGCAGACCAATTCCTCCGGGGTGGCGCAGTAGGGCAGAACGCCCTGGGCAGCAATTATGTACTCGTCACACTCGCGCCCGTCCCAGTGCCGCCGCTGTTCCCGGTCAAGGCTCCGTTCGGTGCGTTTGGCTAGCTCCCAGAACTCGTCCAGGGTGTCAGCGTCCTCATAGGTCAGCTTGCGGCTGTATCTCTTGATGGTGATCTCCATCGTGTTGTCCTCCTGTTCAGATTTGGGGTAAGCGAAATCTGAACAGGAGGGGCGGACCTCGACACCGGGGCCGGATGGAGTGGCCCTCGGAAAAAGCAAAAGCACCCGAACAGCACAAGGCTATTCGAGCGCTGGGGATGGCAGTATGGACAGGCTGGAAACGACTATTTTCGCAACCTTGGGTGAGGTGCGCCGCTGCGGGGGTCAGGCTTTTTTTGACAAGTGCCTATCTATCCATAATCGCATGGCGGCATCCTCCTATGTGCCGCCAAAACGAAAAAAGCGGCGGCTCTGATTTCTCAAAGCCGCCGCTCCTTCTTGACTTAGCCACGACTTTTCAAATGCAGAGCCGATAACCATAGGGAAAACTTCCATATGTTATCGGCTCTGCGTCTGTGCGTCTGGCTCTATGATTGACGTATTCAGTTGTCGGACACTGATTAACATTTCCTGTTTGCATTTGGGGCAATATAGCGGAAATCGTTCAAGCACTGTATCTTTGTATACCTTTATCCGGGTTTTCCCGCCACAGGCAGGGCAGCATATCCAGTGAGAAGTATTTTGCGTTGCGTTCATTCACGCCACCTTACTTCATCAATGTTCCTGGGGTAGAGTGGAAATATGATTTTCCGCTGTCCGCAATTCTCTGTGCAGCCGAACCGCCATAAGTGCTGTGACAATAGCCGAAATGACATCTGCAATCGGCTGTGCGTAGAGAACACCACTCAATCCCAAAACCAACGGAAGTATCAAAATGACGGGGACAAAGCAAATTCCCTGGCGGCAAGCGCCCAGGACACAGCCCTCTGCGGCTTTCCCCATCACAAGGAACAGGAAGGAGTACACTGTGTAAAAGCCAAAGAGGACAAAAGAAAGTCCATTTCCCCGTAGAGCAATCGAACCGATACGAACCATCTCTGCATCTTCCTTTGTGAACAGGGACACTATTTGCGTAGAGAATACGGCAGCAACAAAACCAAAAATCACGCAAAAAATGGTAGACCAAAGGACAGCGGTTCTAATTGCCTCCCGCAGTCGGTCAAACTTTTTCGCTCCATAGCTAAATCCAGCGATAGGCTGAAATCCTTTCAGAAAACCAAAAACAATCAGCGTCCCCATTGACATGATTTTTGTAACCGGCCCCATAGCGGCCAGGGCGGAGCCTCCATATTCTTTTGCCGCACTGTTTATCATGCCAATGGAAAGGCTGGTCAGAAGTTGAAATATCAGTGTAGGAATACCGATTTTCAAAATTTCGGACATAATTTCTTTTGCAAAACAGCACTCTTTGATGCTGAAATTGAACACGCTCTTTTTCCGAAGAATGTAGCACAAATAAACCAATGTGGAGATGATTTGAGAAATTGCCGTTGCAATCGCCGCACCAGCTACGCCGAGGTTCAGCGCATAGATGAAAACAGGGTCTAAAATTACATTCAGTACCGCGCCAGCCATCAGCGCACACATAGCCGTTTTTGCCGCGCCTTCACTGGAAACGATGTTGTTCATGGTGACATTGAACACGTTGAAAATAGAGAACACGATATAGATGCGGCTGTAGGTGACTGCATAGGGTATAACGCTTTCGATTGCTCCGGCCTGTTTCAAAATCGGTTCCAGGAAGATGATAGAGAATAAGATCACGATTGCCCCAATCGAAACGCCGCTGTATATGGCTGTACTCGCTACCTTGTTCGCCGTGTCTTTGTCGCCACGGCCTAACAGCCTGGACAGATAGGCGGCAGCACCGTTCCCAAACAACAGGCCCAGCCCTACAACGATCTGCCCCAGAGGGAAGGCCACTGTAACGGCCCCCATCTGATCGGTTCCCAGCCCACCCACAAAGTAGGTATCTACCAGGTTGTAGAGCGCGTTAATGAGCATACCAATCATTGTTGGGATGCCCAGTGCCAGGAGAGCTTTGGGAATGGGCGCGCTCCCCAAAAGCGCCATTTTTTTGTTTCCGTCCATATTGTACTCCTTTCTCTTGACAGCCAGAGTCATGTGAAGTAGTATATTTTATAGTAGCTGTCAGTCAACACATACTACTATAAATTATAGTAGTTGTCAAGTGCGAAAGGAGAACTCTGCATGGCAACGATAGATTTGATTGTCCTTGGGATGCTCAAAAAGCAATCGTTGAGCGCTTACGACATTCAAAAGCTGGTGGAATACCGCAACATTTCAAAATGGGTAAAAATCAGCACACCATCCATCTACAAAAAGGTCATTCAGTTAGAAGAAAAAGGTCTGCTCCAGAGTGTCCCTGTGCGGGAGAACAATATGCCGGAAAAGGCGGTTTACTCGCTGACGGACAGCGGTGAACAGGAATTTGAACGGCTCATGGGAGAACTTTCCGCCCAGCCTATCCGTATGTTTCTGGACTTCAATGCTGTGATTGTAAATTTGGACAGTGTACCTTTGAGAATGCAAAAATCCTGCGTTGCCAATATTGAAAAAAATGTGCAGGACTTGAAATCTTATCTGGAAGAAAATCTCCGGGAAAAAGAAAATGCGCCAGAGGTTCCTGAAATCGGTATGGCTGTTTTACGACAGCAATTTGTTTTGGCTGAAACGATTGAAACCTGGATTGCAGAATTGAAAAAGCGATTTTAGCGGCTAATTTTCAGGCAAGCAAAAAAGAAAAAAGGGGCAAGGAAATCACAGATCAATGTGGTTTCCCCGCCTCTTTTTGTAACTATTCTGCGAAATAAGAACCTGTATTCACAAGGAGAAAAGAACGTGGTAAAATAGAGATATGGAAGAAAAAGGACGGGAGTCG
>NZ_QZEG01000037.1:0-29711 GCF_009917605.1 Anaerotruncus sp. 1XD42-93
TGCCGCTTCTTTCGCTGCTGCTGTCCAAATACGTTGTATTGCTATTTGGCTCCTTCTTTATTGACGACACCGTCTAGGCGGATGTTGTGGGACAACCCCCCGCCATATTGCACAGGCGGTTCGGGCGGTGTGCAGTGTGACCCGCCCGGAGCGTTTGACGGCCGTTTCCGAAAAAACGGTGGCATCCCAAGTCCTGCCGCATGGCGGCAAGGGAAAAAAGGTGATTGCGGTAGAGCTGGCTCCTCCGCAGGATTGCGACTGTTCGTTTCTCCTCTCGGCAGCCGGGGAGTTGAAAAGCTGCGGAGCAGATATGATTACAGTGTCGGATTCCCCTCTTTCCCGCGCCCGCGCGGACAGCCTGATGATTGCGGCGAAGATCCGGCGGGAGGTTGGCATTGAGGTTCTGCCGCACCTCTGCTGTCGGGATAAAAACCACATTGCACTTAAAGCAGGGATACTCGGTGCGGCACTGGAAGGGATCAACCGGGTGCTGGTCATCACAGGAGACCCGCCGGTGCAAAGCAATATGCGGAACCCGGGGGTATTCAGCTTCAATTCGTTCGATCTGATCTCGTTTATTGCGAGCATGAATACCGATCTGTTTTCGGGCCGCCCATTTCTGATTGGGGGAGCGCTCAATGTAAACGCGGCGAATTTCCCGGTTGAACTGGAGCGCGCCCGCAAAAAGATCGCACGCGGCGCGGGGATGCTCTTTTCCCAGCCGATTTTCAGCGAACAGGCGGTCAAAAATTTTCTGCTTGCGAGCCGGGAGCTCGACTGTGCGCTTTTTGCGGGAATCCTGCCGGTAGCAGGCTACAGAAATGCACTGTTTCTGGTCAATGAGGTCTCTGGCATTGAGATACCGGATGCAGTAATGCAGTCCCTGAAAGATAAAACGCCTGCACAGGCAGCGGAAATTTCCATTGCGTACAGTGCGGGCATATTGGAACAGGTCTATGACGCGGCGGACGGCTTTTACATCATGACCCCGCTCAAGCGGGTGGATATTGTGCGGGGCCTGATCGAGCGGATACACCGCCGGGAAGAACAGGAGGAGTCAAAATGATCTTAATTGGAGAAAAGCTCAACAGCTCGATCCCCAAAACGCTGGAAGCGTTCCAGGCAAAGGACGAGAGCGCGGTGGTAGAGCTGATCCGCCGTCAAGCGGATGGCGGCGCTCAGTTTCTCGACATCAACACTGCGATCTGCGGGGAAGCAGAGCAGGAGACCCTGCTCTGGGTGATTGGGCTGGTCAAGGACAACTGCGACTGCGGAATCATGATCGATACGACCGATCCGGCAGTGATGGCTGCGGGTGTGCAGGCGGCTGCGGGCAGGGGGCTGATCCTCAATTCGGCGACTATCACCGATCGATTCGAGGAGGTGACCCAGCTGGCACGCGAGAGCGGTGCATCGGTGGTCGGGCTGCCGATCGACAGCGAAGGGATGCCGCACACGGCCCAAGAAAAATGCACCAAAATCGACCTGCTGATGGGGAAGCTCCGCGAAGCGGGGATTCCCGATTCGCGCGTCTATGTCGATGTGCTGATTGAGACACTTGCGACCGACGGAGAGAGTGCTAAAAATGCGATTGCCGCTCTGCGCCACGTTGCTGCGAACTATCCGGATGCACAGACCACCTGCGGGCTTTCCAATATCTCATTCGGGCTGCCCCGCCGTTCGCTCATCAACAGCGCATTCGTCTCCGCTGCGCTCTCCGCGGGCCTGACCAGCGCGATCCTGGATCCTGCCAGTCCGGCCATGCAGGCAGCACTTGCGGCGTCCAGGGTAGTCGCCGGGCAGGATGACTACTGCATGGACTACATCACATACATCCGATCCCAGGAGGAAGAATAGAGCGGCGCGGGGGCATGTCCTGGATGCGGATAGGCGTTCAGCGGTCCCTGATAGACCAGCTCTGCATGGGGGATCCGCATGAAATCCTGCGGACGGACGAGTGAATAGTCCTTGTCAAAAAGGTGCAGGCCGCTTTGTTCCAGCACATAGGCGACAAACTGTGAACAGACAAAATGCCGGCGGCGGTGGAGGGGGATACCTGCCTGAATCGCGAGCAGGCCGGCGAAGTTGTAGCGGAACCGCCATTCCTGCTGCTCAAACTGGCGGATGCTCTGGTGCAGATTCCAGAATTCGCGCGCCCGTACCGGCACCCGATAGACTGCACAGCGGGTGTCGCTGTATTGGCAGTAGATGCCATAGTGGGGCTGCTCTCGGACAAACCCAGCCGCCAGCGGAAAATAGAGGCACTGACGTCCAAAGCTGTAAAGCCGGTCGAGGGAATCGTCCAGCGAGAGTGAGACATGGTTATATTCGGCGCGGTTAAAAAGTTGTAACAGCCGGGAAAAACAGGTCCCGGTCTGGCTGACAACAAAATAGACACAGCGTTCCACAAGGAATCCCTCCATTTGATGATGTACTGTAGTTTCTATCTATCAAAACGAGGGAATGTAACGGCAGACTTCAAATTTTGTCGAAAAAGCGTATAAAAACGAAATATTAGAAAGCAGGGAGCATTTATGATTCGATTCAACCATTTTAATTTCAACGTATTTGATCTGGAAAAGAGCCTGGAATTTTATAAGGATGCCTTGAATCTTACACCGGTGCGGGAGAAAAAAGCGCCGGACGGTTCGTTCCGGCTGGTTTATCTCGGAGACGAAGCGGGAAGTGACTTCACCCTTGAGCTGACCTGGCTACGGGATCGTGAAACCCTCTATAACCTCGGGGATCTGGAGTATCATCTCGCTTTTACGGCTGATAACTTCGATGAGCTGCACGAAAAGCATCAGAAGATGGGCGTGATCTGTTTCGAGAATCCCGGAATGGGCATCTATTTTATCAGTGATCCGGACGGCTACTGGATCGAAATTGTTCCGGTACGGTAATTTCCAAAATTGCCGCCAGAAGGTACATCACGAACAAAGGCAGATAGACATATGTCTATCTGCCTTTGTTTTATAAAAGTCCATATGCGCGATCCTTTGACAGGAGAAATGGTTCTCCTATAGGTCAGACACTGTGTTTCTCCAGCCACTTCCCGGCGCATCCTGCCAGAACGGCGGCACCCAACGGAAGGACCTCTTCGTTAAAAACGATGGCTGGATGGTGGGAGCCTGCCCGATTGTAGATTTCCTCTGGGCCGCCGGCGCCGATGCCCATAAAGACCGAGGGTACCTGTTGGGTCACTTCGGCGAAGTCTTCGCTGCCCATCTGCCGGGGAAGCTCCACCATCTTATTCGCGATCTGCCCCGTGTAATCCGCCAGTTCTGCGGCCAGATCAGGCTGGTTATGGAGGGAAGCAGTTCCCGCGAGGAACTCCACCTCACAGCTCCCACGAAAAAGCGCCGCCATCCCCTGGCAGATCTGCACCAGCCGCTCTTTGGCCATAGCCCGGTTCTGGTTGGAGAACGCCCGTATGCTGCCGGTGAGGACTGCGGCCTCTGGGATGGAATTGTGCAGCTGCCCGGCGTGGAGGGTGCAGACGGTGAGTACCAGCGGGTCCTGTGGGTCGGTCTCCCGGGCGTTTACCTCCTGAAGGGCCAGAAGAATATGAGCGGCGATGTTGATAGGGTCTACCGCATTTTGTGGAATGGCGCCATGCCCAGCCTTGCCGGTGACAGTGATCCGGAAGCTGTCGGAGGAAGCCAGGGCCGGCCCCTGCCGCCACATCACAGTTCCAACATGGTTGACCCCTGGAAAGACGTGAAGCGCCAAAGCCGCGTCTACCTTGGGATTCTCGAGAATCCCCGCTTCTACCATGGCTGCTGCACCCTGGAGACTCTCTTCTCCGGGCTGGAACATGAGTTTTACCTGTCCGGGCAGCTCCGCTTCATGGCGTTTTAAGAGCCGGGCAGCGCCCAGGAGCATCGTGGTATGGATGTCGTGGCCGCAGGTATGCGCATACCCTCCGGCAGCGGCAAAGGGAAGGCCGCTCTGCTCCGGCATCTCCAGCGCATCCATGTCCCCCCGCAGGAGGAACACCTTCCCTCCGGGCCGGCCGATGCAGGCGGTGACTCCGCCCGCCAGTTTCTGTGGCTGAATGCCCAGTGCATCCAACTCCTTGCAGACATGGGCCACCGTGTTGGGGAGCTCCATCCCCAGCTCCGGCATCTGGTGGAGGGTGCGGCGGCAGGACACCAACGCATCCTTTTCCGCCAGCGCTTCCTCATAGAGCAGCTTCATTTCCAACATGATTCCGTCTCCTTTCTGGCTCTGATGGTATAACGGCTAAAAAACGGATGTTATACCGGCTTACCGGCAGGACGATCTGCGGGTGTGCTCCCGCTCCTGCTTCGATGATTCATTCTGTATATAAGATAGCAGCAATTTTGGTGCCATACCCGGTTCCTCCTTTCTTGACAGGGCAGAACCGCCTATGTCATAATAAATAGGTGGATTTGGAGGGAATAGGGTTGCTTTTTCTGAAAATATCCACCGTTTTATCTCCTGTTTTTACCCATTTTACAAAAGGGGGAAGGGTTTTATGGAAAAACATCTGGCCATCGCTACCTGGGATGCTGATTCGGTGGAGCTCTATGCCCAGCAGGTGCGGAATTTTCTGGGGGAGCACATTCAGATCAGTACCTATAGCGTGCAGGGGGGCACTATCGACCAGATTGCCCCGGCAGACGTCTATCTCATCTCCACCTGTGCCCTGATTGGGCGGGAGATTTCCCACACAATTCCCAATAGCGGGGCAGTGGTGATCACTGAAGTGCGGATCACCCGGGAGAGTCTCCACCGTCTGATGGCCATGCCGCGGGGAACCAATGCACTGTTGGTGAACATCAACCAGCCCATGGTTACCGAGACCATCGCCCTGCTCAACCAGTTGGGGGTGGGGCACATTCAGCTGCATCCTTACTATCCGGGAGCCTCGGAACCGCCTCATCTTTCCTGTGCGATCACCACTGGGGAACGGAGGTACGTCCCCCAGTGGGTAGAGGAGATTATTGATCTTGGCCCCCGGCTTCTCAGCGCCAACACCTTTATCGAGCTGGCCTTTCATCTCAAATGTGAACATATGCTGGACCGCCCGGATTTTCGGGCTTACCTCTCCTCGTTGGCGGAGCACGCGTACAGCATTGAGCGGATGTTTCACAGGTCCATTCAGGTGGAGAGTATCTTCGACCTCTTTCAGCAGACACTGGAAGCCGGGGTCATCGGGGTGGACTCGGACGGCACCATCTTTGCCTGCAACTCCAAGGCAGAGGCCATCCTGGAGGTCTCTCCAAATGATCTTTTGGATCGGAAGGCCCGGAAGTCACTCCCATTCCTTCCTTTTGAGGAATGTTTTGAGGATCGAAAGGCCATCCGTTCCCGACTGGTGGAGATCAGCGGCAGTCCGGTGAACGTAAGCCTTCAGCCGGTATTCCGGAATGGGGAACTGATAGGGGCTTTTTGCATTCTCCAACGGTTCCGGGACGAGGAAAAGCGTCAGCAGAAGATTCGACGGCAGATATTGGGGAAAGGGCACAGCACCAAATACACCTTTGACAGTATCGTGGGGCAGAGTCCCGCTATGGTCACCGCGAAAGCACTGGCCAAAAAGATGGCTGCCAGCAATGCCTCTGTCCTCATCAGCGGGGAGAGCGGTACGGGAAAGGAGCTGTTCGCCCACGCCATCCATGCCGCCAGCGCCCGAAGCAGGGAACCGTTTGTAGCCATCAACTGCGCGGCAATCCCCGATTCCCTGTTGGAGAGCCAGCTTTTTGGGTACGAAGAAGGGGCTTTTACCGGAGCAAAAAAAGGAGGGCATATCGGGTTCTTTGAGGCTGCCCGGAGCGGCACCCTTTTTCTGGATGAAATCGAAGCGATGAGTCCGCTGCTCCAAGTGAAGCTCCTGCGGGTTTTGCAGGAAAAGGAGATTGTCCGTCTGGGCGGTGTGGATGTCATCTATGTGAACGTGCGGATTATCGCCGCCACCAATGAGGACCTTCCCGCGATCATTCGCAGGGGGGGATTCCGGAAAGACCTCTATTACCGTCTCAGCGTGCTCCCCTTGAGCCTGCCTCCGCTTCGGGAACGGGGGGAGGATGTGCGCCTGCTCTTTGAAGGGGTCCGGGATGGATTGGGGAAGAAATTCAGCCTGTCTCCGGCTGCCTGGCAGCTTTTAATGACGCATCCGTGGGAGGGGAATGTCCGAGAACTGCACAACTGTGTGGAATATCTGGCCTATCTGGATAAGCCCTCTATCGAGCCGGAGGACCTCCCAGCGACCATTCTTGCCTGCGCCAAAGAGCGAGGGATTTCCCCCGATCCGGATGCTCCCTCTATTCCGCCTGTTTCCCCCGATTTTCCGCCCGTTCCCTCTATTTCTCCTGTTTTTCCGGTGGCCCGCACACCGGCAATGGATACTGTGGACTGGTTGAAATGGAAGGCGGGGCAGAGTCTGCCAGCCTATCGCTTTATCCTGAAGCGGTTGGAAACCGGCTGCTCTATGGGCCGGAAGAGCCTGGCAGCTCTGGCAGCTTTGGAGGGGATTCCGGCCACGGAACAGACGATCCGTACCGCCTTGGCCCATCTGGAAGAGCGGGGGATGATAGAGGTGCGACGGGGCCGGGCTGGCAGCCGTCTCACCCCTTTGGGATTTGAGGTTCTAAGCCTGCTGCAATAACAGGGTGATTGGGCGTCCCTTTTTATATCCGAACCACTTCGATCATTTTTAATGGTGCTGGCGATCTGAAAATGGTGAAAAAACAGGTTGATACGGGTGTCTGAAAAACAAAAATAGGTGAATTGGTTGAGAAAAAAGGATGTTGGAAGTGCAGTTCCAGCATCCCAAAAGCGCACTCTTTTTTTCTTTTCGTCAGGTTCTCTTGTAAGATTGATAAAAAATTATCGTTAATTTTTAGTCAAATACACAAAGTTTTTTGATCCCTTGTAAATTGGCACAGTTTATGCAGTATTATAGAGCGTATCCCGGAAGGATGCGAAAGGAGACATGCAGAGATGCAGTATGATTTTAACAAACCCATTGACCGGTGGGACAACAACGCCGTCAAGTATGACGAGATGGAGCAGAAGTACGGTCGCCGGGACCTGGTCCCCATGTGGATCGCCGATATGGACCTCTGTACCGCCCAGCCGATCATGGACGCCATGGACGCCCGGAACAGGCAGGGGATGTTTGGCTATACCAGCCGTCCAGATTCCTATTTTGAGTCGGTATGCCAATGGCAGGAGAAGCACAATGGCTGGAGGCCCGACCCCGCCCGGTGTATTTTCAGCCTGGGAGTGGTCCCCGCCATCTGTACCTGCGTTCGGGAGTTTTCCCAGCCAGGGGATGAGATCCTTTTCCTCACCCCGGTTTATGGAGAGTTTTTTGACTCGGTGGAAAACTGGGACAGAAAGCCGCTTACCGTTTCGCTCATCGAGCAGGATAACCACTACACGCTCGACTTCGACGCTTTTGAGGAAGCGCTCAAGCGCCGTCCGCCCCTCTTTATCCTCTGCCATCCTCACAACCCGGTAGGGAAGGTGTGGAGCGAGGAGGAGCTGCGCCGGATGGGCGAACTTTGCGTGAAGTATGGCACCCTGATTATCAGCGACGAGATCCACAGCGACCTGATGCTCTTCGGGAACAAACATATCCCGATTGCCTCACTGGGAGGGAAGATCGCGGAAAACACGATCACCTGCACTTCTGCAACCAAGACCTTCAATCTGGCGGGACTCCAGGCGGCGACCATCATCTTCCCCAACCAAGAGCTGATCGCCAAGTATCAGAAGTTCTGGAAATCGCTGGACGTTCATCGGAACAACTGCTTCAGCCTGGTGGCCGTGGAAGCCGCTTTCCGGCATGGAGAGGAATGGCTCACCCAGCTTCTGGCCCATCTGGAATCGAACGTCCTCTATGTGGAGGGGTTCCTTCGGGAAAACATCCCGGAAATCACGATGGCAAGGCCCGAGTGTACTTACCTGCTCTGGCTCAACTGCAAGGGCCTGAACCTCCCCGGTGACGCGCTTCCAAATTTCATGGTGGAGAAGGCGCGCCTCGCCTTGAACGACGGCCGGGCATTCGGTAAGGAGGATGGGGAAGGGTATATGCGGATGAATATTGCCTGTCCCCGCTCCACTGTGGAAAAGGCCCTGTCCCAGCTGAAACAGGCTGTGGACCAGCATATGGGCCGCTAATGCCAGTTTCCCTCCCCGCCCGGCGGGGATGTGAAAGAGCAGCCCCGTCTGCCCCACCTCTTGTGGAGGCGGGCGGCACTGCAAAAAAATGAGGAGGACTTACTTATGGCAAAAAACAAAAACGGCAGTTCCCTGGAAAAGAAGGGTGCCATTGTCCGGGCCATGGATGCCGTGGAACGGGTGGGCAATGCGCTCCCCAACCCCGCAACCATTTTCCTGATCCTTACCCTGGCAGTCATCATTATCTCTGCGATCTGCGGCTCGCTGGGGGTATCGGTGACCTACGAGACGATTGACACCGCCAACGGCAACGCCATCGTCGAAAAGACGGTAAACGCAGTCAACCTGCTCACCCCTGATTCGATCCGCCATCTGGTCACCACTGTGGTCAGCAGCTTCACCGGCTTCTTCGCGCTTGGCACCGTCTTCACCATTATGATCGGTGTCGGCGTGGCGGACGGCAGCGGCATGATCTCTGCCATGCTGAGAAGAGCCGCAAACTCCGCCCCAAAAACACTGGTTACCGCCATGGTCGTATTCCTTGGCATTATGTCCAACATCGCTTCCTCCACCGGTTACGTGGTGCTGGTCCCGCTGGGCGCGATCCTCTTTATGGCCTTCGGGCGGCATCCGATTGCCGGCCTGGCAGCGGCTTTTGCCGGTGTTTCCGGCGGTTGGAGCGCCAACCTTCTGATCGGTACCAATGACCCGATGTTCGCGGGAATGTCCACCCAGGCGGCCCAGACACTGGACCCCAACTACATGGTTACTCCGGTCTGCAACTGGTTCTTTATGTTTGTCTCCACCTTCCTGATCACCGCTGTCGGTACCTTCGTCACCGATAAGCTGGTTGAACCCCATCTGGGCAAATACGAGGGCGCTGTGGATGGCGCTACCGAGGAACTCACCCCTGCTGAGAAAAGAGGTCTGAAATTTGCCGGGATCGCCAGCCTGATCTATGTCGCTCTGATCGTCATTGCAGTGGCTCCCTCCAACGGCCTCCTGCGCAATCCCGAGACCGGCGGTTTCCTCTCCAGCCCGTTCATGAGCGGTATCATCTTCTTCATCATGCTGCTGCTCCTCATCTCCGGTATTGCCTACGGTATCGGAGCGGGCACCATCAAAAACGATGAAGACGTTATCCAGCTGATGAACAAATGTATCTCCGGCCTGGCGAGCTTCATGGTTCTGATCTTCTTTGCTGCTCAGTTCACCACCTGCTTCAACTACTCCAATCTGGGCACCATCATCTCGGTATCGGGCGCAAACTTCCTAAAGGACATCGGCTTTGTGGGACTGCCGCTGGTTATCTGCTTCATCATCCTCACCGCTTTCATCAACATCTTTATCGCCGTGGACAGCGCAAAATGGGCGATCATGGCGCCGATCTTCGTGCCCATGTTTATGCGGCTTGGCCTCTCTCCCGAGCTGACCCAGGTTGCATACCGCATCGGGGACTCCAGCACCAACATCATTGCCCCGCTCATGCCGTTCTTTGTCCTGACAGTGGCATTCTTCCAGAAGTATGACAAAAAAGCCGGTATCGGCAGCGTTATCTCCACCATGCTGCCCTATTCGATCTGCTTCCTGCTGGGCTGGATCGTTCTCTTCTCGATCTGGTATCTCCTTGGCCTGCCTCTTGGCCCGGGTGCATCCCTGTTCTATCCTGCCTGATCATTTTCATTCTTTCCGGGAAGCGGCTGTGTGTATTGGAACTGCGCGCAACCGCTTCCCCAAGCCATTACAAAAAACGAAAGGAGCGCAACCATTATGCTGCCAAAGGAAGGCCGAATCAAAGAATTGCTCCGCCAGAAGGGTCTGGACGGGGCGATCGTCTCTTCCCCGGAAAATTTTCATTATGTCACCGGTTTTGGGGGCCATCAGCATACCGTTTCCCGCCAGCCCGGATTTTCTGTGGCGGTGGTCTCTGCCCGGGAGGATGTCCCCACCCAGCTTACCACCATGGATTTTGAGGTCCCGACCTTTGAGAAGAAGAGCGCCGGGCGGTTCATCATCAAAAAGTATGACACTTGGGTGGGGCTCAAGACATGGGACGAGATCGCCAACGGTGCCATGATCCCCCCGCCGGCAGTGATGGAAAGTTCTCTGGACGTGGTAAAAAAGATGGTTCGGGAGATGGACCTGGCGGACAAAAAGTTGGGGCTGGAGATGGAGTATCTTCCGGTTCTGTGTTATAATGATATTGCCGCCGCTTTCCCCGAGGCGAAATTTGAGAATATCTCCGATCTTTTTGTCTTTGCGCGGAGTGTCAAAACCCCGGAAGAAATCGAGATGTTCCGCACCCTCTGCCGGGTTGCCGACGAGGGGTTCACCGCTGTGAGCAAGATTGCGAAGCCCGGCGTCAGTGAGCGGGAGCTGGTGGAAACCTTCCGCAGGACGGTAAATGCCACCGGCCTTGCTGTACCGAGCGCCTGGTCGATGTTCTCTACAGGGGAGTCCGGTTCCCGACTCACCCTTCCGGGGGATGGCGTCATCCAAAAGGGGGATGTGGTAAAATTTGACGCAGGCGTCAACGCCGAGTTCGATTTCTATACCACCGATACCTCCCGCTCCTGGGTGATGGAAGGCGCGGACCCCGTCCTCTACAAGCTGAAAGACCGCCTCTATGAGGGCCTGCAAAGGATGATAGCCGCTGCCAAACCGGGACTTCCGATCTGTGATCTGTATCATGTGGCATACGATTATGTGAAGGAGATGTTCCCCGCCTATGTCCGGGGGCATCAGGGACACAGCATCAGCATGGGCCCTGCCACCTGCGAGGCCCCCGTCATCAATGCAGGCACCACTCGCCCGCTGGAAGCCGGAATGATTCTGGCCATGGAGGTCCCCTGCTATATCCCCGGCGTGCAAGGCTTTAACATCGAAGATATGGTACTCATCACCGAGGACGGCTGCGAGGTACTCACCCCCAATACCCCCCACTACCTCTAATCCCCAGAGCCTGTTCCGGACTGTCTCCCCGCTTCTCACCGGCGGAATGCTTTGGCGGCCTTTGCGTGGTGGTACCGCTTCCCGGAGGAGAGCGGGGAGAGGCTTTTTGCAGAGGAAACAGCATTCTGAAAAGGTGTGGTACAGGTTCTAATCCTCTGTCATTTCAAGAAAGAAAGGAAGATGCAGTGATGAAGGTACTGATTGTAGGAGGCGTCGCCGGCGGGGCCGGAGCGGCTGCCCGTCTGCGCCGCAACGACGAAAAAGCAGAGATTATCCTCTTTGAGAAAGGGGAGTATATCTCCTTCGCCAACTGTGGCCTGCCTTATTATATCGGCGGCACCATCACCGAAAGGGCAAAGCTTCAGGTGCAGACTCCGCAGGCATTCCGGGCCCGCTTTAACGTAGATGTCCGGGTACAGCATGAGGTCACCGGCGTCGATTCCGCCGCAAAAACTGTCACAGTAAAGAACCACGCCACCGGCGAGACCTATACCGAGAGTTATGACAGCCTGGTTCTTTCCCCCGGGGCTTCCCCTATCCGGCCCAAGATGCCTGGGATGGAGGAAAACCACATCTTCACCCTCCGGAATATCCCCGATACATATGCTATTTATGACCATATTCAGCAAGCCGCTCCCAAGACTGCCGCGGTGATCGGAGCCGGGTTCATCGGTCTGGAGATGGCGGAAAATCTGGCAGACCGGGGGCTTGCAGTCTCGGTGGTGGAGGCCGCTCCCCACGTCATGGCTCCCCTTGATATGGATATGGCACATACCGTCCATAACTATATCCGCGGGAAGGGCCTCGGACTCTATGTCGGGAAAAAATGCTCCGGCTTTACCAAAGACAGCGTCCTTCTGGATGACGGTACTGCTGTCCCCGCCGATATGGTAATCCTCAGTATCGGCGTTGCTCCTGAGACCCGGTTTCTGGAAGGGAGCGGGGTCGAGCTGGGCAGACGGGGAGAGATTCTGGTGGATGAGGAGCTGCGCACCAGTGTCCCGGACATCTATGCGCTGGGAGATGCCGCCACGGTAAAAAACATCGTTACCGGCAAGGTACAGGTGATCCCGCTGGCCGGCCCCGCCAACAAGCAGGCCCGGATTGTGGCAGACGTGATCTGCGGCAAAAAGGCGCGTTACAAAGGAAGCCAGGGGACCTCTGTCATGAAGTTCTTTGACCAGGTGGTAGCCTGCACAGGTGAAAAGGAGGAGTCTCTCAAAGCCGCCGGAATTCCGTTCCACAAGACCTTTACCATCTCTGCCAGCCATGCGGGATACTATCCCGGGAGCAGCCAGATGATCGTGAAGCTGCTCTACACCCCTGATGAAGGGAAGGTACTGGGCGCTCAGATCGTGGGAGGGGACGGTGTTGACAAGCGGATCGACCATCTGGCCAACGCCGTACGGTTTGGGCTCACCGTTTATGACCTTCAGGAGATGGAGCTGGCCTATGCGCCGCCCTTCTCGAGCGCGAAGGATCCGGTGAACATGGCCGGTTTTGTGGCGCAGAACGTTCTGGAGGGGACCATGAATCCCTTCTACGCCGAGGACGTGGAGGATCTCCCGGAAAACGCGGTCTGCATCGACGTCAGAGCACCCAGGGAGCTGGAAGCACTGGGTACGGTTCCCGGCTTTGTGAACATACCGGTGGATCAGCTTCGCCAGCGCCTTGATGAGATCGACCTTTCCAAACCGCTCTATATCACCTGTCAGGTGGGTCTGCGGGGGTATGTCGCCCAGCGGATCCTTGCCCAGAGCGGAGCCAATGAGGTCCACAACCTTTCCGGCGGCTATACCCTGTATTCCGCTTATCGGAAAGACCTCGCCGGTATGGCTGACGCTGAAAAGAAGAGCTGTGCCTCCTGCGGGAAACAGGAATAGGGTCATATAAAGTACGCAAGCTGTGCTGCTGGTTATGCAGTGCGCCGCAGAGCTATTAGAAGCGGTTCTCAGCGGCCAAAGTGCCGCAGGCTTCACGAGGAATCCAAACATTCTTTCAAAATCAGGAGTGTAAAAAATGCTGGAAAAAAGCACTTACGAAACCTATATCCGCATCCTTGAGGAGGAGCTGGTTCCCGCCCTGGGATGCACCGAGCCGATCGCCATTGCGCTGGCCTCCGCCAAAGCCCGGGAGGCGCTCGGAGTCATGCCCGAGAAAATCCGGGCCGCATGCAGCGGGAATATCATCAAGAATGCCAAGGGCGTTATCGTCCCGACCACCGGCAACATGAAGGGCATCAATACCAGCGCCATTCTGGGTGCTGTGGCCGGAGACCCCAGCCTTGGCCTTGAAGTTCTCAGCAAGGTGGGGCCCGATGACCTTCAGAAGACCCGGGAACTGTTGGAAGCCGGGATTTGTACCGAGGAGCTGCTGGACACCCCCTCCCGCCTTCACATTGTCATCTGGATGGAAGGGGGCGGCCATACCGCTCTGGCAGAAATCCGGGACGAGCATACCAATATCATCCGCATCGAGCGGGATGACGAGAAGCTCTTCTATCAGGAGCCGGTAGAGGCCGCCGAGGAGGAGGAAACCTCCGATCTGGATGCGCTGAATCTGGCTGATATTCTGGAATTTGCCAATACAGTGAATCTGGAAGAGGTCCTGCCCATGCTGTCCCGGCAGGTGGAATACAATACCCGCATTGCCCAGGAAGGGATGACCCATATCTATGGCGGCAGGGTGGGGGCGACGCTCCTGCGCCACTATGGGGATAACGTACGCATCCGCGCCCGGGCCATGGCTGCCGCTGGCAGTGACGCCCGAATGGGTGGATGTGTCCTGCCGGTAGTCATCAACTCGGGCAGCGGAAACCAGGGGATCACCTGCTCGGTACCGATCGTGGTCTATGCAAAATACTTGGGCGCCGCGGACGAAACCATGTACCGCGCTCTGGTGGTGAGCAATCTCGTGGCCCTGCTCCAGAAGAGGGGGATTGGACGTCTTTCCGCGTTTTGCGGGGCGGTCTGCGCCGCCTGCGGCAGCGGGGCGGGGATCACCTATCTCCACGGTGGTGACTATGATACCATAGGCCGCACCATCACCAACACACTGGCCAACGTTTCGGGTATTGTCTGCGACGGTGCCAAGGGCAGCTGCGCCGCCAAGATTGCTGCATCGGTGGATGCGGCCATTCTGGCGCATGAGATGTCCATGGATGGAAATACCTTCGGGGCCGGGGAGGGCCTGGTAAAAGAGAGCGTGGAACAGACCATTGCCAGCATTGGCCGGATGGCGGCGGAGGGTATGCGGGAAACCGACACCGAGATCCTCAAAATTATGATCGGGCAGGGTTCCACCTGTTGATGCAATAGATAGATTTCCATAGAGGAGCGCCTCCGTACCATCAAAGGCCGTACCTACACGGCCTTTGATGGGGTGGGGGCGTTTTTTGTTTGCATTGATTGGTGATTTTTTCCATCCAACTTTCGCGCGTAGCAGGGAAATTCAGGCGTGCCGCATATTTCAATACCCCCGCTCCATACTTTCAGTATGCGGTTGACCGCAAGGAAAAAGAAAAGGCTGAAAGTTATGAAAAAGATTACCTTTGCAAACAAATTGGGCTATATGCTGGGTGACGTGGCAAACAACATGTCGTTTGCGATGTCCTCTTCCTTCCTGCTCGCATTTTATACCGATGTAGCAGGAATTTCTGCGGCGGCAGCGGGTGTGCTGTTCCTGGTGGCGCGGTTTTGGGACGCGTTTAATGACCCGTTCATGGGTGTCCTTACCGACAGGATGTTTGCGCGCCGTCTGCGGCGTCAGCGGGGAGCACCAGCGGACAAATTCCGTCCGTTTCTGTTGCAAGGCTCCTGGATCGTGATTGCCTGCGCCATTCTGATGTTCTTTATGCCGTCCGGGCTGACGCCGATCCAGAAACTGGTCTGGGCCTATGCGACCTATATTCTCTGGGGGATGGCGTACACGTTTGTCAATATTCCGTACGGCTCTCTGGCTGCGGTAATGACGCAGGACACCGCCGAACGCGCTTCGCTTTCGGTGGCGCGCGGAATCGGCGGTACGGTGGGAAACCTTATCCCGCGGATGCTGGTGCCGCTGATCCTCAGCTATTTTGCGGAGGATCAGGCGAAAGGCTATCTGATGGCTATGGTGGCAATGGGTGCAATCGGCATCGTTTCCTATGTGATCGCCTATTTTACCGTACAGGAGAATATCAGATCGACCGAACCTCCCAAGGCGCGGGAGGAGGTACGGCCGGTCGAATACCTGCGGGTGATCGGGCAGAACCGCCCGTTTATCTCGGTCTCGGTTGCGTCTCTCGCGATGATCTTCGGCACCATGATCAACGGTGCCATGCTGATCTATTATTTCAAAAACAACCTGAATGCATTCACGCTGATGGGCGTCACAACGATCATCAGTATGGTGCCGCCCCTGCTGATCGCCCCGTTTCTTTCGCGGCTGGTCAGGCGGTTCGGCATACAGGCGGTCACAGCGGTTGGGAGCCTCCTTTCGGCAGTCTTTTTCGGGCTGACCTTCCTGCTGCCCGATAACATCTGGCTGTATATCGTCCTGTCCTTCCTCTCCACACTGACTATGAATATCCCCAATTCACTGGTCTGGGGGATGGTTTCCGACTGCATCGACTACAACCAGTATCTCACTGGGAACCGGCAGGAGGGGATTATCTATGGAACCTACAGCTTTGTCCGAAAAACCGGTCAGGCATTCGCCGGGTTTTTAGCGGGGCTGGGGCTGGACCTGGTTGGCTATAACGCCGATCTAGCGGTGCAGAGTGCAGGGACGCTGCTCGGCATCAAATTTTTGACCTTGGGCCTGCCCGCAATCGGGATGCTGGTTGCGTGGTTCGCCTACCAGTTCATCTGGAATCTGAGTGCGGAGAAAAAGCAGGAGGTCTACCGTCGCATCAACGGGGACAATGAGGGCAGGGGGGCGGCAGCATGAGACCGGCGAAGGAATATCTGACCGTCTGCACCATTGGTTCGCTCGGTTACGAGACGCTCGAACTGCTCTGGCGGGGATTTACCCATTGGTCGATGGGGATAGCAGGCGGCGCGGGATTTCTGCTGCTCTACCTGGCAGACCTGCGGATGCAGGGGCGTTCACTTTTACGGCGCGCGCTGACCGGCTGTGCCATCCTCACCTCGGTCGAATTTGCGGCGGGCTGCGTGGTCAACAAGCTGCTGGGGCTGGATGTCTGGGATTACTCGGACGAGCAGGGCAACCTGTTTGGGCAGATCTGTCCGCTTTACGCGATCCTCTGGTTTCTGCTCTGTATCCCAGTGATGCCACTGGGCCGGATGCTGCGCAACCGTCTTTCTCCTCCGCCGTTTGTCCGGCAAATCGCAGGCTGAAAAGCCTGCTTTTTCTATATGGGGAAGCTGGAAATGCTTCTCCTGTAAAAAACCGGGCTGTCGGGTGTGTCCCGTCAGTCCGGTTTTCGTATCTCCATTTATTTGGAAGTGTTTTGACGGTCAGCTTTGCCGCCCAATCTGGTCAGCAGGGTGACAATCCCGATGATCAGGAGGATCACCGCAAAGATGCCAACCATCCCTAAGCCCATGATTTCCAGGGAAATCATAAAGTTGGCCATTGCCTGTGCACCAAACATCCGTTTTCCCTCCTTCCTTATTTCACAAACTGCGGAACCAGATAGAGAACGATTCCGCCCGCGATGACCGATCCAATCTGTCCGGAGACGTTTGCGCCGATCGCGTGCATCAGCAGGTGGTTCTGGTTATCCTCTTTCAACGCCATCTTCTGAATTACGCGCGCGGACATCGGGAAAGCCGAGATACCGGCTGCGCCGATCATCGGGTTGATCTTCTCTTTGAGGAAGAGGTTGAGCAGCTTCGCAAACAGGCAGCCGCCGATGCTGTCGAAGATAAATGCGATCAGACCCAGTC
Organism: Anaerotruncus sp. 1XD42-93; assembly: GCF_009917605.1. NCBI lineage: Bacteria > Bacillati > Bacillota > Clostridia > Eubacteriales > Oscillospiraceae > Anaerotruncus > Anaerotruncus sp. 1XD42-93. The sequence goes on from NZ_QZEG01000037.1 coordinate 16,998, forward strand.
CCATGATGAGGAAGGTCTCCCAGGTGACAAACTGTTCTGCCTGCATCGAAAACGAGATTGTGATGCCAAGCAGCAGGGTAATGATGTTCGCAAACTCGTTTTGAGCGGTTTGGGCGAGTGAGTTAAGCACCCCGCATTCCCGCAGCAGGTTGCCGAACATCAGGAAACCGACCAGCGAAACCGACATCGGTGCAACCAGCCCCGCAATGATTGTCACAAGGATTGGGAAAAGGATGCGGGTGGTTTTGGTGATGTTTTTTGGATTGTAGTGCATCCGGATGCAGCGTTCTTTCCGGGTAGTGACCAGCTTGATTGCCATTGGCTGGATGATTGGCACCAACGCCATATAGGAATAGGCCGCAACTGCGATAGCACCCATATATTGGGATTTGAAAATCTGCGAAACCATAATCGAAGTGGGGCCATCCGCCGCGCCAATGATGCCGATGCAGGCCGCGTCTTTGAGGTCAAAGCCGAAGAGCGCCGCCAGAGAAATCGTGAAAAAGATGCCGAACTGTGCCGCTGCGCCGAATACCATCATCTTTGGATTGGAAAGCAGGGGGCCGAAGTCGATCATTGCGCCAATGCCGATAAACAGCAGGATCGGGAGCGCTTCGGACGCCTCAATGGTGGTCTGGAACAGCCATTGGATGATCCCCTGCGCCTCAATCCCACCCTGTAAAACCTGATCGAGTACGCCGGTCAGCGGCAGGTTCACCAAAATGGCGCCGAAGCCCATCGGCATGAGCAGCGCGGGTTCAAACTCTTTGGCAATCGCCAGATAGATCAGAAGCCCGCCGATACCATACATGACGATCTGCTGCCAGGTGACCGACATGATTCCGGATAGTAAGAAATCCATTTGATTTTCCCCTTTCAACTTGACTGGATTGTTTGCCTCTATTGAGCGTGGGAATGCTGAACAGGAACCGCCGGAGATTCCTGCTGTTTCCCCTCTTGTAAAAGGATGCCCAGTTTTTTTCGCGATAGAAAAAGACCTGCGTTCCACTTCAATGAAACACAGGTCTTGCCATTTCAAGTTAAACCATGGCCCATCAGAGCCAATGCTGTTGATTTAACTGCACACAGCTAAGGTGTGCCGACTACTCCCCCGGACTATCCAGTTCACTTTGACGCTCCTACTATAGCATACTACCAAAAAGCTGTCAATCTTTTCAAGCCAGTTTCCTGAATTTTTCTTCAAAGGCCGATAACAGACGGAAACTCAGAGAGATGTGAGATAGAAAAATCGCAGTCGGAAGTGGGCGTCCCTCCATCTGGGCAATACCAGCAGGTCGTGATTCCCGCTGCCCGTCCGCCCCGCATGTCAGAACTGAGGGAATCCCCAAGCAGAATCACCCGCTCCCGAGGCGGGTTTCCGATCCTGCGCAGCACTTCATCGAAATATTCCCTCCGGGGCTTGGAATACCCGATCTCCTGCGAAACGAACATCTCGCGGATATAGGGCCGCAGTTCGGAGCGGTTGAACCGGTTGGTCTGGATTTCCAGGATGCCGTTGGTGACGATGTAGAGCGGCAGGGATTCGGACAGGGTGCGGCAGAGGGAGAGCGCCCCGTCCCGCAGAAAGGCCCCTTCTCCGAGTGCCCGGCTGTAATCCCGGTTGAGTGCGTCCGGATCGAGCGGCAGTCCAAGCGCGCAGGAAAGCTCGGCGAACCGTTCTACCCTCAGCTCCGACTGGGTGATCTCCCCCTGCTCAAGCCGCTTCCACTGCGCAAGGTTGATTCGGGAATACAGTGGGACGACTGCATCTGCATCCGGAATCCGGTGCAGCTCACAGAGACGGCGTATCGCGGCATCTTCCGCCCTTCGAAAGTCGAAGAGGGTATCGTCCGCATCCATCAGGATAATACGGTAGTTCATTTGGACAGCTCCTTTTCTTTTTCAAACAGCCTCCAAGAGCGGGGCGAAGGTTCTGGGCCGGGATTCCACTGCCCGACGTGCTTGGCATGGCGGCGTTGGGAGACTCGCCGGACATAATCGCGGGTAATCGCGAATACCTGGTTGGAGAGGAAGAGAACCGCGATCAGGTTTGGAATGGCCATCAGCCCGTTGAAAGTATCTGAGAGACTCCAGACCAATTCGAGATGTCCGACACAGCCCACAGCGGTCATCCCGATAAACAGCAGCTGATAGATGCCGACCAGTTTTCTGCCGAACAGGTATTCAACCACCCGTTCGCCGTAGTAGGACCAGCCAAGGATCGAGGAAAATGCAAAAAATGCAATCGCTATGGCAACAAACAATCCTCCTGCCCGTCCGAATGCTCCTTCAAATGCTTCAATCGACATTCCTGCACCTTCCGCGCCGGAAAGATGCGTGCCCGAAACGATGATTGCGAGAGCGGTGATCGTACACATAACGATCGTGTCGGCAAATACTTCAAAGATCCCCCACATCCCCTGGCGCACCGGCTCTTTCACATTGGAGGCCGAGTTGACGATGACTGAGCTGCCCAATCCCGCTTCGTTGGAAAAGATCCCGCGCGCCACTCCATACCGGACAGCGCGCATCATCGCATAGCCGCCTGCACCACCGCCTACTGCCCGCAGGCTAAATGCCTCCTGAAAGATTGCGGAGAATGCATCGGGAAGCCGGTCTCGATGCAGCCAGAGAATCGCCGCTGCGCCCGCGGTGTATACAACTGCCATCAGCGGGACGCACCGTTCGGCAACCGATGCGATCCGTTTGATCCCGCCGAGTACGACCAGTCCACAGAGCAGGGCGACAACGATGCCGGTCGAAAGGGGAGCGATCCGTAAAGCGGACTCGAGTGCACCAGCGATCGAATTGGCTTGAGTCATATTTCCGATTCCAAAGGCAGCGAACATACAGAAGAGTGCGAACAACACAGCCAGCCATCGGCAGCCCAATCCACGCTCGATATAGACCATTGGACCGCCGACCCAGGCACCTCGTTCATCCCGGTAGCGGTAGTGGTTTCCGAGGACGTTTTCGGCGTATTTGGTCATCATTCCAAAGAATGCGGAAACCCACATCCAGAAGATAGATCCCACGCCGCCTGCGGCGATCGCGGTTGCGACCCCGACAATGTTTCCGGTGCCGAGCGTCCCGGCAAGCGCGGTCGAAAGCGCTTGAAATTGTGAAATCGAGTGAGGGTCCCGCTTGTCATGCACCTCTTGGTCGAGAAAAATTGCGACAAGCGTTTCCCGCAGCAGCAATCCAAAATGCCGTATCTGAAAAAAACCGGTGCCGACGGTGAAATAAATCCCAACCAGCAGCATAAACCCGACCATCGCCGGCCCCCAGACAAGGCCGCTCAACAGGCTGTTCAGGTCAGTAAGTGTCCGAAAAAATCCCTCCATTAACCAGTCTCCTTCGATATCAGAATCATACCATCCACCTCCCGGAAAGTCAATCGGAAAGGCGCTTGGAAACGAGTTCGAGCGCTCTGTGATACGGTGGGTGAAGGGGGCGGCGCATTCCTACGGAAGTTCCTACCGCTGTTAAGCAACCCTCTGCGATCGTACTGTCGCAGGCTGACGATGATTCTTTTCAGCGTTTCTGATGATAGGATGATAGGCTATTTATATGCAGAGAATGGAGATAGTCATGTCATTTTTTATTGGCTATACGGCTAATCGGCAATCGGCACAGCAGAAAATCCCATATCAATTCAAAGTGAAATGTGCGTTGTTTTCTTTTTCATAAACTACTTGACAAACTATATTATACATCATATAATATGGGTAAAGACAATGATATACATTGTATAATATTATTTATAGGAGTGGTTGCATGGTTTTTCAGCTTGGCTCGGCATTGCTCGACGCCTGCGTACTTGCAACGCTCAACCGGGGAGATGCTTACGGCTATGTCCTGACCCAGACAGTCAAATCGGTTGTCGAGGTTTCGGAGTCGACGCTCTATCCGGTTTTGCGCAGGCTGCAAAAGGACGGTGCGCTGACCGTTTATGATGAACCGTTCAATGGGCGGAACAGGCGATACTACCGCCTGACCGACATTGGCAGGGAACGATTGGCGCGGTATGTTTCGGAATGGGAAACATTCCAGGAGGGCGTGGACAAACTGCTTTTAGGGGGTATCGGGGATGACCAGGAATGAATTTATGTTTCAGCTGCGTACCAAACTCAAACGGCTGCCGCAGAGCGATGCAGAGGATGCAATCGCCTATTATCAAGGCTACTTTGACGATGCCGGTCCGGAAAACGAACAGGAGGTGATCGAGGAGCTGGGTTCTCCGTCCGAGGTAGCGGGCAAGATCATCCGGGAGTTTGCGTTCAAACAGCTCGAAAACCAGCCGGACAGCAAAAAAGGAATGGGGACCATCGGCTGGGTGGTGCTGATCGTCCTTGCGTCGCCAATCGCCCTGCCGGTTGGGATCGCGATCCTGGCTGTATTTTTCGCGGTTATTGTCTCGGTGCTTGGGATTCTCCTTGGGTTGGGGGCCGCCGGGCTGGTGGCTGCGGCAGTGGGTATATTTTCCGCGGTCGTGGGGATGACGAGCCTTGTATCCGACCCGGCCAGCACGCTTTATTATGTGGGCAGGGGGATGATTGCGCTGGGTTTCGGCGCGGCAATCCTCTGGGTGGCCTGCTGGCTGGCACGTATGGCGGTAGTCGGGATTTCCCGCCTGACGGCAAAATGGATGAAACGGAGGTCTGACAAATGAAAAAGTCGGTAAAAGTATTTTGGAGCATGTGCTGTGCGCTGGTGGTGATGGGCGGCGTTTTTACACTGGCGGGGCTCCTGCTGGGGATGGACGTTCGCGCAGTTTCCGAGACGTTCCATATTGATGAACAGAACCTGGAAGCGTTCCAGGAGATCGACATCGCGGTGATAACGGCGGATATTGAGGTTGTCTATTCCGACCACTACGGGCTGAAAGCCGACCTGAAGGGGAAAGGGCGCGGCAGCGCGGCCAGGACATCGTGGTCTGTGTCGGGCGGAGAGCTGAAGCTGAAAGAAAAAGATAGAAAGACCGGGTTCAAAGATTTCATGGGTGCCGTTACAAACCAGAAGATGGACTGGGAAGGGAAAGTGACCGTCTATCTGCCGCAGGGCGCCGCGCTCGAACAGGCTGTTTTTTCGGTGGTCGATGGGGATATGAATGCAGAGAAGCTGGAGGCGGGGAAGTTTTCCCATGCGTCTGTTTCGGGAGACCTGCATCTGAAAAACTGCCGGTTCGATTCCTTTGAATTTAATACGGTCAGCGGGAGGGCCGACGTGGAGGACTCGAACCTCGGGTATGCCGAGATTGCAGGGGTTTCCAGCGATTTGAACCTGCTGCGGGTGACAACGTCAGAGCTGTCCTGCGATGCGGTTGACGGGGACCTGAAGTTTGTGGGGAAACCGCTCGGGAAAACGAGCATCACCTCGATGTCCGGGGATGTGATATTTGAAATTGACGGGCAGCGGCAGGACTATGAGATTGAACAGGCGGCTTCGTGGGAGGGGCTGTCACGGGTGAAGATCATCGACGGGTCAGGCGGCGAGGAGCAGAGCCAACCCGGCAAGCCCAACCGGATCGAAATTTCGGCAATGAGCGGGGAGGCTGTGATTACATTCCGGTAATTTGTTCACAAATTATACTTGATTTTCTCAACAGGTTGTATTATAGTATAGTTAGCACTCGGAATAAATGAGTGCTAACTATTTTGTTTTTTTAAACATTGAGAATAAAGGATGGATTGTTTTATGCAGACAAAGCAGTTTCAGGCGGAATCCAAACGCCTGCTCGACCTGATGATCAACTCGATCTACACCCATCGGGAAATCTTCCTGCGCGAGCTGATCTCCAACGCGTCCGACGCGATCGACAAGCTCTATTACCATTCGCTGTCGGACGGTACGACCGGCCTCTCCCGCGCGGATTTCGCGATCAGCCTCGCGGTGGACAAGGACGCCCGCACCCTGAAGATCACCGACAACGGCTGCGGCATGACCGCTGAGGAGCTGGAGAGCAATCTCGGCACCATTGCCAAGAGTGGTTCGCTGGCGTTCAAGCAGGAGAACGAGAAAAACGATGAGATCGACGTAATCGGGCAGTTCGGCGTCGGGTTTTATTCGGCGTTTATGGTCGCATCCTGTGTCACCGTGGTGAGCAAGCCGTTTGGTTCGGAACAGGCGTTCCGCTGGCAGTCGTACGGCGCGGATGGCTACACGATCGAGGAATGTGAGAAGGAAGGGCATGGCACCGAGATTACGCTGGTCATCAAGGAGAACGAGGGCGAGGAGAGCTATGACGAGTTTCTCGAGCCGCATCGGATTTCGGGCATCGTGAAAAAATACTCCGACTATATCCGCTACCCGATTCGGATGGATATGCCTGCAACCCGCGTCAAGGAGGGCAGCCCGGAGGACAAGCCCGAGTATGAACAGTATACGGTGAACGAGACGCTTAACAGCATGGTGCCGATTTGGAAGAAGAGCAAATCCGAGGTCACCGATGAGGATTACAACAATTTCTATAAGGACAAATTCTTTGATTATCAGGACCCGGTGCGGGTGATCCACAGCAGCACCGAGGGCGCAGCGACCTATAACGCACTGCTGTTCATCCCGGCCCGCGCGCCTTATAACTACTACAGCCGCGAGTATGAAAAAGGGCTCCAGCTCTATGCCTCCGGCGTGCTGATTATGGAGAAGTGCGCGGACCTGCTGCCTGACTGTTTCAGCTTTGTGAAGGGTTTGGTCGATTCGCAGGACCTGAGCCTCAACATCTCCCGTGAGATGCTCCAGCACGACCGCCAGCTCAAGATCATTGCGGGGCGTCTGGAAAAGAAAATCCACTCCGAACTGCTCACGATGCTTAACAATGAGCGGGAAAAATACGAGGAACTGTTCAAAAATTTTGGTCTGCAGCTCAAATATGGCGTCTATAACGAGTTCGGCGCGAAGAAGGACCTGCTTTCCGACCTTCTGCTCTTCTGTTCGAGCAAGGAGAAAAAGCTGGTTTCACTCTCCGAGTATACCGACCGGATGGGCGAGGGACAGAAGTACATCTATTATGCCTGCGGCGAAACAGTGGAAAGAATCGACCGCCTGCCCCAGACCGAGCGGATCAAGGACAACGGCTTTGAAATCCTCTACTTGACCGATGATGTGGACGAGTTTGCGCTCAAGATGTTGCGGGAATTTGGCGGCAAGGAGTTTCGCTCGGTTTCAGACAGTGATCTCGGGCTGGAGAGCGAGCAGGAGAAAGAGGAGACCAAAAAGCAGAATGAGGACAACAAAGAGCTGCTTGACTTCCTCAGGGAGTCGCTCGACGGTAAGGTGAAGGAGGTCCGGGTTTCGGACCGGCTCAAGTCCCATCCGGTCTGCCTGAGCAGCGGCGGGGAGATCACCCTTGAGATGGAGAAGGTACTCAACTCGATGCCCGGGTCGGAAGGACAGGTCAAGGCAGATCGTGTCCTGGAGCTGAACCCGTCCCACCCGGTGTTTACAACCCTCCAGAAGCTCTATGCCGAGGATAAGGATAGGGTGAAGGCATATGCGGGTCTGCTTTATGCACAGGCAGTGTTGATTGAGGGGATGTCGCTCGAAGATCCGGTTGCATTTTCTAATGCAGTTTGTGACCTGATGTCCAAAGAATAACAGGATATTTTGGGTCGGCAGATGGTCCCTGGGATAAAAGTGGACTATTTGTCGGCCCTCTTTTTGTGGAATATCACCTTTTTTATCATTTGCTGCAAAGAATCTGTGTCGACTGCTTGCAGGAACTGCATATTTTGTGGTATCTTAATACATGGGTACGTGGGATTGTGGCTACCCTGCGCCTGATGTTTTTAAAAAAATAATTGTTTTTAAAATATTTTATAAGTATTGGAAGTTGGGCAGCGGATTTCAGGTATTCCCCAAAAGGGCAACAGCGCAATAGCAATGTATGGTTCATCCAAATTGGTTTTCGTTTCGTTCCAGTTTATATTTTGATATAGAAGGAAGGGAATCCCATTTGCAGCACATGCAGAAGCAGAAAATCCTGATTGTGGACGACTCCGAGATGAATCGTTCGATTCTGGCGGATATGCTGGGAGAGGAATACGAGATATTGGAGGCGGAAGACGGCGTACAGGCGATAGCAGCCCTTCAGAAGCATGGAATGGATCTGTCGCTTGTTCTGCTCGACATCGTGATGCCCGAGATGGACGGATTCGGGGTGCTGTCGGTTATGAACAAGCGTCACTGGATCGAGGAAATTCCTGTGATTATCATTTCTTCGGAAACCCGCTCCTCCCACATGGAGCGGGCGTTCGAGATGGGTGTCACCGATTTTATCAGCCGTCCGTTCGATGCGCTGATCGTCCACCGCCGGGTGGTCAACACCATCCTGCTCTATGCCAAGCAGAAAAAACTGGTGGGTCTGGTGGCAGATCAGATTTATGAAAAAGAGCAGCGCAGCAACCTGATGATTGATATTCTCAGCCAGATCGTAGAGTTCCGAAATGGGGAGAGCGGGCTTCATGTCCGCCATGTTCATATTCTATCCGAGCTGATGCTCAAAGAGCTGATGCAGATGTCTGACCGCTATAAGCTTTCCCGGGCGGATATCTCACTCATCAGCACTGCCTCGGCGCTGCACGACATTGGGAAGATTGCGATTGACGAGGCGATCCTCAATAAGCCAGGCAGGCTGACGCCCGAGGAGTTCGAGGTGATGAAAACCCATTCAATGATTGGCGCGAACATGCTGAAAGAGATGCCAATTCACCAGAATGAACCGCTGGTCAGGGTTGCCGCTGAGATATGCCGCTGGCATCACGAGCGGTACGATGGCCGGGGTTATCCGGATGGATTAAAGGGGGACGAAATCCCTATCTCCGCCCAGATTGTAGCGCTGGCGGATGTCTATGACGCTCTGACCAGCGACCGTGTCTATAAAAAGGCGATCCCGCATGAGGAAGCGGTGAAGATGATTCTGGATGGGCAGTGCGGAACGTTCAATCCGCTGCTGTTGGATTGCCTGACCAATTCGGCCGAAACCATCCAGAGGGAACTGAGCAGCGATTCGCCGGCGCGGGCAAGCCAGCGGGAGATGCGCAATATCGCAGACGAGATGGTTCGCCATGAGGAGCTGGCGGCATCTGAACGCACCCTTTATCTGCTCGAGCATGAACGGATGAAGTACAGATTCTTTGCGCAGATGACGCAGGAAACTCAGTTCGAATATACTGTATCACCCGCGATGGCGACTATCACCCCATGGGGTGCCGAGCAGCTGGGGCTGGATGAGCTGATTATGGACCCGCTCAACGACAAAAGGGTTCGCTCGCTGCTCAATGAGGGCGACTGGCAGCGGATGATCGAGACGCTGCATGCCACCACCCCCGAAAACCCGACGGTAACGCATGTCTTTAAAGTCAACCAACATGGAAGATGGAGATGGTCACGGATCATCATCCAGTCGATCTGGTCGGCCGATGATCCACCACAGTATACAGGGGCAATCGGAAAGGCGATTGATATCCACGATTCTCAGGCTAAGATGGATACACTTGAGCGGATGGCTTCCCACGACCAGCTTACCGGCCTGCTGAACCATGCCAGTGCGAAAAAGCAGATCGTGAAGCGCATGGAGTCCAGCCTTGACAGTCAGTTCGCGTTGGTTATCTTTGATCTGGATCACTTCAAATTTTTCAATGATAACTATGGGCACGATTTTGGCGACCGTGTTCTGGTACATATGGCGGAAAAATTGCGGCAGAGGATCCGAAAATGCGATATTGCCGCCCGGATTGGCGGAGACGAGTTTCTGATCTTTCTGGAATATCGGGATGATGTGGAGCCGATTATCAAGCGGATCTTCTCGTTCCTTTCCGGCAACTACGGGAATTTGGACATTTCAATCAGCATGGGGATTGCGGAAGCGTCGCTGCTCGGCGCGGATTATGACTCTTTGTTCCATGCAGCAGATCAGGCGCTTTACATAGTGAAACGAAACGGCAGAGGATACTATCGCTTTTATAATAACATGATGCGGGATGTTCTTTCCCGAATCTCTCCGATTGAAAGCGAAGGAAGGCCGTCGGCTCATCATCCGCACGAATCCGCCGCAGGATCGACTGAAGAGGAGGATGCCAAATGACATTACAGGAATGCTATGCAGCGTTTGGAGGGGATTATGAAGGGGTAGTAGCCCGCCTTCGCAGCGAAAAGACGGTAAAAAAATTTGCACTGAAATTTCTCAACGATAAAAGCTATGATCTGCTTTGCAGTTCCCTTGAGAAGGGGGACTATGGGGAGGCATTCCGCGCATCCCATACCCTTAAGGGCCTGTGTCAGAATCTGGGGTTCAGCAGGCTTCTGGAATCCAGCACCCGCCTCACCGAAGCGCTGCGATACGGCTGGAGCGCGGAAGCTGCCGGGCTGATAGATAAGGTAGCGGACGACTACCGGCAGACTGCCAGAGCAATCCAGCAGCTGGATGAATGAGAACTCTACGCGAAAATAACCTTTTGAGGTGATCTTATTTGAAAAACGAAACGACCCGTTTCCTGAAGACCAGTCTGATTCTGGTGCTGACCCTCTGCGTGGTAACCTTTACGGGTTTGGCGGTTATCATGAACCGGAAAAGTTCGGACACGATCAGCAGGGTGGGGTTGACCTATATGGAGGGGATGAGCCAGCAGGTTTCCCAGCATTTTGCCACGACGATGAAGCTGCGTCTGGAACAGATGGAGGCTTTGGTTGAGATGATCCCGCCTGATACAGCCGCTAGTATGGACAGCCTGCGGGAAGAGCTGTCTTATAATGCGCGGATCAGAGGATTTGTTGAGCTGGCTTTCTATTCCCAAGACGGCAATTTTGAGATGATCTGTGGGGACGGGGTGAAGCTAGCCGATCCGCCGCCGTTTTTACAGTCGATGAGAAACGGTGAGGAGAAGGTGGCGGTAGGTACCGACAACGAGGGAAACCGGATTCTGCTGCTGGGTGTGCCTTCACAATATCCCATGTCAGATGGCGAAGTGTGTATCGCTCTGGTGGCGGCGCTTCCGATTGACTATATCAGGGATACGCTCGCGCTGGAGACCAATGATCTGGTGAACCTGCATATCATCCGCCAGGACGGAAGTATGGTGATCCGGGGAAGTGATGTTTTCCGGGAGAGTTATTTCGACCGGATTCGGGCGGAGTTTTCGACGATCAGCGGCGCGGATGCCGAAGCATATCTGTCCGAGCTGCAGGAAGCGATGTCGAAAAACGAGATTTATTCCAATGTGCTCGAGATCGGACGCGATCGTAGTCATGTCTATTGCACCTCGCTGCCCTATTCCGAATGGTATCTGGTGATGGTCATGCCCTATGGCCAGCTTAGTGAGATGGTCACCGATCTGAGCAGCCAGTGGATCTGGATGGTCTTGGGCGCTTGCGGACTGATTCTGGCCGCGCTGATGCTGCTTTTCTGGAAGTATTTCCGCCTGATGCACCAACAGATGGTGGCGCTGGAAGAGGCGCGCGAGAGCGCGGAACACGCGAACAAGGCAAAGAGCGAGTTCCTCTCTAACATGAGCCACGATATCCGCACCCCAATGAATGCCATTGTGGGAATGACAGCCATTGCCACAGCCAACATCGATAATCCCCAGCAGCTTCAGAACTGTTTGAAAAAGATTGCCCTTTCCAGCAAACATCTGCTGGGATTGATTAACGATGTGTTGGATATGTCCAAGATCGAGAGCGGGAAGATGACCCTCAATATGGATCAGGTTTCCCTGCGGGAGGTCATGGACAGTATCGTGGGTATCATACAGCCGCAGGTGAAAGCAAAAAAGCAGCATTTTGATGTGTTCATTCATGACATTTCTACTGAGAATGTCTATTGCGATAGTGTACGCCTGAATCAGGTTCTGCTGAACTTCTTGTCCAATGCGGTTAAGTTTACGCCGGAAGACGGTTTCATACAGGTGGCACTCTATGAGGAAGAGTCCCCGAAAGGGGATAAATATGTCCGTATTCATCTACAGGTGAAGGACAGCGGAATTGGGATGTCTGAGGAATTCCAGAAAAAGGTTTTTGAGTCGTTTGTACGGGAAGACAATACCCGTGTCCATAAAACAGAGGGAACCGGCCTTGGAATGGCGATCACAAAATATATCGTAGATGCGATGGGCGGTACGATTGCAGTGAACAGTGCACCCGGCAAAGGGACCGAATTCCATGTCACTCTGGATATGGAAAAAGCAGAACTCCAGGAGATGGACATGGTTCTGCCTAACTGGAATATGCTAGTGGTGGATGACGACAAGCAGCTCTGTGAGAGCACAGTCGCTTCTCTCGAGTCGATCGGGGTCAACGCGGAGTGGGCGCTGGACGGCGAAAGTGCAGTAGAAATGGTGAAAAAACGCCATTGTCAGCATGATGACTATCAAATTATCCTCCTGGACTGGAAACTTCCGGGAATTGACGGGATTGAAACCGCCCGCCGGATCCGCAAGCATACAGGTGACGATGTGCCGTTGCTTTTGATTTCTGCTTACGACTGGAGTGAGATCGAGGAAAATGCCAGGGGAGCAGGGATCAGTGGTTTCATCTCCAAGCCGCTCTTTAAATCTACGCTGTTTTATGGCCTCAAGAAGTTTGTTGACCCTCTGTGGCAGGCACAGGAGGACACCTTGGAGAGCAGCGAACATTTCAGCGGCAGGCGTATTCTGTTGGCCGAGGACAACGATCTCAACTGGGAGATTGCGGAGGAGTTGCTTTCTGACCTTGGCCTGG